>JBDTTZ010000049.1:0-2068 GCA_040008015.1 Gemmatimonadota bacterium | reverse complement strand
AGAGAGTGGCCGGCGGTGAACGACGATTCGAGCATGGCCAGGGTCGCCTCATCGCCACGCAGCCAGCGGAAGAATGGAATCGCGAGCGTCGGATCGTCCCTGCCGGCCAGCTCGTCTATCGTTGCGGCGCGGGTGGCCGGATCGGTCAGACCGCGTTCGAGCCGGACCACGCCTCCAGAATCCGCGGCGAGCCCCCAGAACGACTTGCCCAGCGCGGCAATCGCCTCACTCATCCTGCCCAGAGCCAACTCGTGTCCGACGCGGGTGATCCAGGCATAGTAGGCCTCGGGCGACTGGGCGAGTCCCTGCTGGTACAGCGGTGTCGCCTCGGCGAACCGATCGGCGCCATCGTAGGCGAACGCGAGCGACAGGGTGATCACATGGGAGAGCGGATCGAGCCGATGGGCGGTCTCCATCTCGCGGATGGCCTCGTCCCACCGATTCCGGACCATCAGATGATAGGAATACCACTGGTGGGCCGTCGGATAGCGCGGGCTCAGGGCCACGCCCCGCTCAAAGGCGGTGAGGGCCTCCGCCCATTTCAGTCGGTACTCCAGAATCTCTCCCAGGGAGGCGTACGATTCCCCGAGTTGTGGCTGCAGCGCGAGCGCCCGGCGTGCCGCCTGCTCGGCCAGCGTCAGGATTGAGTCGGGATTGATGCCGGGGACGTCGTACTCCGATGGGATGGACAGCACGTAGGTGTCGGCCAGTCCGTCCCAGGCCAGCGCATAGCTCGAGTCGAGCGCGAGGGCGTTCTTGAACGCCAGGGTCGCGTTGATCATTCCGTCGGTGGTCCGCCGGTTCCAGTGATAGCGCCCCAGCAGGTAGGCGTCGTACGCCGCCGCGTTCTTTGTGCCGTCGCGTGTGCTGCTGGAATCTGAGGCCGTTACCAATTGGAGCTGGAGTGCGTTGACCACCGCCTTGGCCACTTCATCCTGAACGGCGAAGATGTCGCCCGCATCGCGATCGAAGTTCTCCGACCAGAGATGCAGACCATCCGCGGCCTTGATCAGCTGGGCAGTGACCCGCAGGTGGGTGCCGGACCGCTGCACGCTTCCCTCCAGCACTGCGCTGACACCGAGCTGGTGGCCGATGTCGCGAACGTCGAGGTTCTTCCCCTTGAACGAGAACGCGGAGGTACGCGCCGCGACCCTGAGCCCGGGGACATTAGCGAGGGCGTTGATGAGCGTCTCTGCCATCCCGTCGCCGAGGTATTCGCTGTTCCGGTCCGGGCTCAGGTCCACGAACGGGAGGACCGCGATGGAAGCACCCCCGACCGGCGGGCGGCCTCCGCCGCGTCGCCAGAGGAAAAGCCCCCCAAGCACGGCGATGACGCCGACCACCGCGACCAGGCCCCAACGCCAACTTCGCGATCCGGCCGAAGTCGGGACGGTGCGGATCGAGGGCGCGGGCTCGGTCCGGCTCCCGGGTCGCAGCGCATCGGTGAACTGCGCTACCGGATTGAACCGGTCTGCCGGATTCTTGGCCAGCGTTCGGGCCAGGGCCCCCGCCACCTCGGGCGGCACGGTGGGCCGCAGGTTGGTGATCGGGGCCGCCTCGGCGATCAGGTGCTGGCGGGTAACCGCCTCGGCCGTCGGCCCGGTGAAAGGCGGCTGCCCGCCCAGCATCTCGTAGAGTACGCAGCCCAGGCTGTAGAGATCACTCCGTCCGTCGAGGTCGGGATCGCCGGCCGCCTGCTCCGGGCTCATGTATATCGGAGTTCCCACCGACATCCCGGTCTGGGTGATCCTTTCCCCACCCGCCGCGCTTACCGCCCGGGCGATCCCGAAGTCCGCCACCACCGCGTGCCCGCTTTCCAGCAGGATGTTTTCCGGCTTGATGTCGCGATGGACGACGCCCCGGGAATGGGCATAGCCCAGTGCGTCGGCCACTTCGCGCGTGATGCTCAACGCCTCGTCGATGGGCAGCTGCTTCTGTCGAGTGAGCCGGTCGCGAAGAGATTCACCTTCCACGTACGGCATCACATAGTACAGGATTGTTCCTCCCTCGCTTCCCTGCTTCCCCGCTGCCCCGCTGTCATATAGTGGAAGGATGTGGGGATGCCGCA
>JBDTTZ010000048.1:0-6214 GCA_040008015.1 Gemmatimonadota bacterium | reverse complement strand
GGCCTGCGTGCCCCCACGGACGTGCGACCCTAGGTTCCCATCTCCCAGACGATCCGGAGGCAGCATGAGCAGGGAGGCAATTATCCAGGCGGTCAAGGAGTACATTCTCGCCACGTTTCTGCCCGGCGAGGACCCCAAGGCACTGTCTGAAAGCACGCAGCTCATCACCGGGGGCATTCTTGACTCCCTGGCCACACTCGAGCTGGTCTCCTTTCTCGAGCAGAAGTACGGTATCGAGCTGCAGGCGCACGAGGTGGATGCGGCCAACCTGGGAACCCTGGCGAACATCGCTACCCTGGTCCGGTCGAAAGCCGGGGCGAAGGCATGATCGCGATCCCGGTCTGAGGGAGGCGGTATCGGCGCCCTGACTACGAGCCGCCGGATTCTCCTGCCGGCCATCCTGGTCGCGGGCGGGTTGCTGCGGCTGGCCCAGTATATCGAATGTCGCTCGCTGTGGATCGACGAGGCACGGCTATCGCTCAACGTGGCATCCCGGTCGTGGCTTGGCTTGCTGGCCCCGCTCGACTATGACCAGGCGGCCCCGGTGCCATTCCTGTGGGCCCAGCGTCTCCTGGTTCGGATCGGCGGGGTGAACGAGTACAGCCTCCGCTTCCTTTCCCTGCTGGCCGGTGTGCTGCTGCCCTTCCTGGCCTGGAAGCTGGCCCGCCGATTGTTGTCCGAAAGGCCGGCGTTGCTGGTGACGGCGCTGGTGGCATTTTCGCCGATGCTGATCCGCTACGCGAACGAAGCGAAGCCGTACGGCATCGATGCCCTGGTCAGCGTCTGGCTCAGCATCATGGCGGTTGACCTGGTGCAGGCCCCACCACCCCTCCGCCGATGGCTGGGTCTGACGGTTGGAGGGCTGGTGGCGGTCGCGGTGTCGATTCCCGCCGTGCTGGTGCTGGCCGGAATCGGGCTTGCGCTGCTGCTCGCGCCCGCCGTGCGGGAGACGCGGCACGGGCTGCTCCGCGTGGTGGGAATGGGGGCGGTCTGGCTCGCCGCGTTTGGCGGTCTCTACATCGCCTTCTATCGCGCTGCCTCGCACGCCGGGTTTCTCCAGGAATTCTGGGAATTTGCGTTTCTGCGCCCGGGAGCTCCCGACCTCGCTGCCAGAGTCTGGGGCGCGGTCAATGGCGTGATGTCAGGAGTTCTGGTCGGATCCCTGGACGCCGACCGCTGGGGCCCGGCGGTCATGCTGGGCGTCGCCGCGCAGGCCGCGGCCGCCACGGTGCTCTGGATTGCCGGCACCGTCGCGATTGCCCGCCGGCAGGGATGGTGGCTCGCCGCGCTGTTTGCCGGGCCGGTGCTGGCCGCGGCAGCCGCTTCGGCGGTAGGCGCCTATCCGATTACCGTTCGGCTCATGCTGTTCGCGGTGCCCGGCGTTCTCCTGCTGCTGGTGGTGGGGGTGTCGGCGACCGGTGATTGGTTTTCAGGGCGAGCACGGATGGTCGTAGCGGCGGGGCTTGCCCTCTGTTTCCTGGGACCGGCGCTGGGACGGGCGTTGCTGACGTCCATCTCTCCCATCCGGCAGCAGGATACCCGGCCGGTCATCGCCGAGTTTGAGCGGCTGCATAAGGGAAGCGATCCAGTCTACGTCTATGCGGCGGCGGTGCCGGCCTGGACCTTTTACACCACCGATTGGTCGCGGCCCGACACGGCGCGGTTGAGGTGGATGGCGCGGCAGTCCAGCTCCGGTGGAGCCGCGTTTCCGAGCATGTCGAGCCGGGGACACGCAGTCAGCGGGGAAGGCACCGAGCTGGTGTACCCTTACCGCGGGCGGCAGGAGCTGATCGGGATTCCTACCGGCCGCCCACTTCGTTGGGGCGGGACGGGTGGCCCGACCGCTCCGGACCCGGGTTGGGCCGACAACGAAGCGGAACGAATCCGGCGAGCAGCAGGCGATCGTGTGTGGGTGTTCTTCATGCCGATCTCGCCCGGGGATCGCGAACCCAACCTGGGCTCGCTGCGGGCGGGGCTGGAATCCCGCGGGGGAGCCCTGCAGTCGGAAGTTCACCGGCGCGAGGCCGAGCTGTACCTGTATCAGTTCCCCGGCTCGCCGGAGTTGGTGTCACCTTGAGGTGGAGGAGTTGATGGCGGAACCGCTGCGGCTGTCGGTCATCGTCCCGGTGTACAACGAGGAGAAGACCCTCGCGCGCATCATCGCGCGGTTGCGCGGCATCGGCCTGCCCATGCAGATCGTGGCGGTCAACGACGCGTCGACCGATGGCAGCCGGGCCGAGCTGGACCGGCTGAAGGCGGAGGGAAAGATCGACCTGGTCCTGCACCAGCCGGCGAACCAGGGAAAAGGGGCCGCGCTGCGCGCCGGGATCCAGGCCGCGACGGGAGACGTGATCGTGGTCCAGGATGCCGACCTGGAGTACGACCCGGCGGACCTCCCCCGGTTGCTTCGGCCCATCGCCGACGGCCAGGCCGATGCCGTATTCGGCTCCCGCTTCCTGGGTGAGGAGCACCGCGTGCTTCTTTTCTGGCACTCGGTCGGGAACCGGGTGCTGACCCTGCTCAGCAACATCTTCACCGACCTGAACCTGACGGACATGGAGACGTGCTACAAGATGGTACGGGCGCCGCTGATGAAGTCGCTCACGCTCACCAGCAACCGATTTGGTTTTGAACCGGAGATCACCGCGCGGCTGGCCCAGGCCCAGGCCCGAATCTGGGAAGTGCCGATTTCCTACGATGGCCGGACCTACGCGGAGGGGAAGAAGATTGGCTGGAAGGACGGCGCCGCGGCGCTCTTTCACATCGTGCGCTACAATCTCTTTGCGCCACGCGCGGCCCGGAGGCTCCGGGCCGCGGAGGTAGCCGATCAGCGTTCGGCCCAGCGTTCAGCATCGGCCAGCCTGGCCGGCCGGGCGCAGTAGTACCCTGCCCCACTTACAATCCAAACAGCGATGCCGGAGCTGAAAACGGAGCCAGCGGAGGGCCGGGCTGGGTCCACCGCCCCGCGTTTCTGGGGCGGAGTGGCCCTGGCATGCGCGTTCTGGCTCGCCCTGGTCCTCGTGCTCCAGGCCAGGAACCCCCGGCTGGTTCCTTCCTGGCACGGCTTCCTCCACACCGCCATCGCGGACCGCTTTCCTTCATCCAGCCTGATTCCGGAAAATCCGTTCTATGCCGGGGAACCAGTGCAATACTACTGGTTCTATCACCGCATCGGTGCCGGGATCGCTTCGCTCACCGGGATCGACCGGCTCAGCGCCCTGCACTGGCTCACCGTGACCGGCCTGGTCCTGCTGGTCGTGGCGGCGGCGCTGATTGGACGCAGAGTCTACGCATCGCTGGGCGCGGGTCTGCTCATTGGCTGGCTTGCCCTGGTCGGGCTTGCCCCCCTGGGACCCGGGTTGGCCCTGGCCCGTCACGTGGTCAAGGGACAGCCCCTGATGGAATGGCCTCATCAGGAAGCCCTGGCTGAGACGGTCTTCACCAGCAATGCCGTCGCGGACCGCCAGATGAGCCGGCCCCTGCTCCCGGCGCTCTATCTCTCGGCGGACTGGCGACACGGCGTCAATCTCGCCTGGTTCATCGATATCTCCTCTCGCGGCCTTTCGCTCGCGTTCATCATGGTCCTCCTGCTGGGCCTGGCCGTGCCCCGGCTCACCTGGTGGCGCGCGGTGCTGGTGGCCCTGTGCGGCGCGATGGCCACGGCGCTGAACCCGATCATGGGGCTGGCTGTGTCCGGCTGTGTCGGGGCGGCCGCGGTGGGAGTGGTGATCCTGGAACGCAAACGCGGCGATTTCAAGCCGGCCATGCAATGGGCCCTTGGAGTCGCGGTGGCGCTCATCGTGGGCATCGTGCTGTCTTTTCCGACGTACCGCCAGCTTCTCGTCGGCAGCGGCGGCACCAGCCGGCCCAACCCACTCGGCGTGGTTCCCGCGAAATTTGGGAACATGGCCCTGAATTTCATCGTGCTGGCGCCTCTGGCGTTTCTTGCCTGGAGCCGAGGTCGCGAGACCAGGACGCGATCGCTCCGGGTGATGACGCTGGCGGGCGCCATGCTCCTGGTCGCGATGCTGACGATTCATCTCAAGGAAGGGAACGACCACAACCTGACCAACGCTGCGCAAGTCGTCTTGGCCGTGCCGGCCGTTGCCTGGCTGGTGCTCGAGTCCACCGGTGCGCTCCGAGCCCGGCGCGCCGCCGCGATCCGGATGGGAGTGGTCGCCGCGCTCTTCGTTCCGATCACGGCCGCTACCTGGATCGCGTATGACGGACGTCCGCCGCTGCCCTTCGCCGCCAGCGGTGGTGCCCTTCGCCGCACCCCGGCGGAACACCCGCTGGCCCGTTTCTACCAGTGGGCCATCGCAGCGACCCCGAACAACGCCACGTTTCTCACCAATCCCTTCGAGCCGGTCAAGATGTCCGGGAACGTGTCCGAGCTGCCGGCGTTTACCGGCCGAACGCTGTTTGTCGATCAGCCGACGTACATGACGACGCCCTACTCCGATTTCAACCAGCGCACCGCCATCGCCCGCCGCGCCACCACCGGCGAACCGCTTACCGATCAGGAGGCGGCGTACCTGCGAGGGCTGCATCGTCCCCTGTATGTCGTGTCCTATCATGCCGACACCCCCGGGGTACTGGAAAAACTGAATGCTGAGTATGGCCCGCCGGCGTTCCACGATGGCTTCGTCGCCTGCTGGCCGCGGACATCCCTATCCCCTTCCCCATGAACACACTTCTCGGTGGTTTTCTCAGCAGCCTGAGCATCCTCGGCACCTGGCTCGTACTGGCGGCCCTGCTGGCGGGGGTCGGCCTTGGCATCCGGCGAGCCTTTGGCCTGCGTGGTCTCCGGTCCGATGACGTGATCGCCGGGTTCTGGATGGGGTTCGCCGCCACCTGTTTCTTCCTTCAGATCTGGCATTTCTGGCGTCCCATCAACGCGGCGGCGTTCGGCGTCATGGTGGGGGCCGGCCTGGTGAGCATGGTGTGGGTGCGGAAGGACATCGCGGGCTGGCTGGGAGAGATTCCGTGGCGGTCCCGGATGGGCGAGCTGCTGGTGCTCGGACTGGCCGCTCTGTGGGTGGCGAACCACGCGATGAACTCACCCAACGCGATGAACGACACCGGCCTTTATCACTGGCCGGTGATGAAATGGGCCGCCTCCTATCCCATCGTCCCCGGCATCGCCAACCTGCATCACCGGCTGGGCTACCAGAACGTGCATCTCCTGTTCGCCGCCATGTTCAACGTTGGTCCCTGGGCCGGGCGGGTGTTCCACATCGTCAATGGACTGATCATCGGTGTCGCCCTGATCCAGATGCTGTGGAGCGGCTTCCGGATGCTCCGCGCGCCTGCGGGCGGACGGGCCCGCTTCGCCGCCGACCTGGTGCTGCTGGCCCCGGTTGTCGCGCTGGTCGGCTCCCCCCACGTCAGCAGCCTCACCACCGACTCCGTATCAGCCGTCATTCTCTACGTCCTGGTCTCCCGGCTGTTCGCGGCGCTGATCGATTCCAGCGCGAATACCCGCGCGACGGCCTACGAACTTGGCGCCCTCGCCACGCTCTGCGTCCTGGCCGTGGCCTCCAAGCTCAGCGCGGTGGGCTTTGCCGGTCCGGCCTGGTTGCTGGTCGCCTGGGTCGCCGTGCGCCGGCTCTCCGGCCAGCCATCGTTGCGACGGCGGACCCTCGCCTGGATGGCGGGGACCGCCCTGTTCTTCGGAGGGGTGTATGCCACTCGCGGGGTGATCCAGAGCGGCCACCCGGCGTTCCCCAGCAATGCCGCGTCCTTTTCGGTGGACTGGAGCACACCGGCGGAAATGGGGGAAGCGGATCGCGGCCTGATCCGTTATCGCGCCCGGCATTTCTACGACCGCCCCAGCGTGCCCGGCAGCGCAACGGACGACACGCCGTTGAACGCGCCGTGGGTCCTGGGTTGGATCCGCAATATCGCGGTGATGCCGATGGTCCTGGAGCCGGGGTTGCTTATCCTCGTGGCGATCCTGGCGCTGGTATCCCGCCGGCGGCGGAACACCGAGAAGTCCGAGGCGAGCCTGGTATTCCTGCCCCTGGTGGTCGGACTCGCATTCTGGTTCTGGTCGGCACCGAACCCTCGGTTCGGGCAGTTCCTCTTCTGGATCGCGGCGGCGACAATGGTAGGAGAGGCCTTTCGCCGGTCGGCCGAGCACCTGGCCCGAAAACAACTGGTGATCGGAGTTCTGGGGACCCTGGCGCTGATCCTGTTCGCCCTGGCTTCGTCG
>JBDTTZ010000047.1:0-2061 GCA_040008015.1 Gemmatimonadota bacterium | reverse complement strand
TTGAAAGACGGCAGGAACCCGCTGAAGCTGCCATCCGATCGCAGGTTCTGGGTCGGCGCATTCAGCCCTCGTGTCGTCATCGCCGGCAGGTACAGGTAGTTGGGCAAACCCAGGTCGGAGCCGCCGTTGTTGGTCCACACCCCGGGAATCGGGACGTCAGGGGCCAGGACCTCCAGGCCAATAAGGTCATTCGCCACGATCCGGGGATCGGTAGGAGCGGGAACGTGATCCTCGGTCATCTGGAAATTCAGATTGACGGTCGTGATGGCGTTCGCGGTCGGCGTGAAGATGGGTCCGTACTGCTGGACTGAGCAGCAAGCCTGCCCCGTGACACTCTGATAGAGAATCCGCGCTTTGACAAACCGCATCGGGCCGGTCACCGGGCCGATCCTGATGTTGGCGGACACCACCGTGCCCCCCGCAAGCGGGGAGGCGCCCTTGAAGAACGTGATCAGCATGCAGGACGGCGCCCCCTGGGCAGTGAACGGCTGGGGGAAACTGGCGTTGATCTGCACCGGATAGCCATCCTGGCAGGTAACCCCATTGGTGGGAACGAAATTGAGGTTATCCCCAACCTGGACGACGTTCCCGCCGCCGACCGCATCCAAACCACCGCCACACGCGGCGATCGAAGCCAGGGCGAGCAGCCTGACGAGTTTGTGGAAGTTCGACATACGGTTCGCTCCTGAAACGTGGGCACGTGGGCACGTGGGCCGGTGGGACGGTGGGCAAGTAACCCCTACCATCACACGCGCAGGGCACGCTGAATTCGGCTCATTGCCTGCCCACGTTCCCACTAGCCCACCTGCCCACCTGCCCACTGAGCCTTCCCCGTACGGTCTTGCGCGTGGGGACGTGAGGGCGCAGACTCCCGGGGTCCCGACCGGAATCCCGTGGAATCCACGCCTTCAGACGTCACCCGCCTGCTGCTCGAGCTCTCCGATGGGCACACCGGCGCCCTGGAGCGGCTCATGCCGCTGGTGTACGACGAGCTCAAGCTGCTCGCCTCGAGCCAGCTTCGGCGGGAGCGCGGCGAGCACACCCTTGGCGCCACCGCCCTGGTGCACGAGGCGTTCTTCCGGCTGGTGGACCAGCGTTCGGTGTCCTGGCAGGGGCGCTCCCACTTCTTCGGCGTCGCGGCCCAGGCGATGCGCCGGATCCTGGTGGACCATGCCCGGCGGCGCTCCGCGGCCAAGCGGGGCCGGCAACACCAGGTGACCCTCGAATCTGATGCTGCGCTCGCCGGCGATGCCACGTCTGAGGAGGTAGTTGCGGTGGATGAAGCGCTGGAACGACTGGCCGCGCTCGACCCCAGGCATGCCCAGCTGGTCGAGCTCAGGTATTTCGCCGGATTCTCGATCGAGGAAACCGCCGAGCTCATGGGAATCTCCCCGGCCACGGTGAAGCGGGACTGGGCCCTGGCCCGCGCCTGGCTGCAACGAGAGCTGGGTCCGGCATCCGCATGAAATCGATCTTTACCACTCACCACGGAAGCACGGAATTCACGGAAGTTCCACGGATTGGGACCATCGTAGAGCTGACCAACCACATAGCGGGGAGTTCTTCTGTGATTGTATCCGTGGCTTCCGTGTTTCCGTGGTGAGCCCTTCTCTATGACCGTGGACCCCAATCAGTGGCAGCTGCTCAAGGCCGCCTTTGACGAGCTGAACCAGCTCGTCGGAGAGGCCAGGGCGGCGCGGCTCGAGCGCCTGGCCAAAGATGACGCGTCACTTCACGCCGAGCTGGTGGGCTTGCTCGCCGCGTCCGACAGCGTGGGCGACCGGTTCGAGAGCGGCGCGGCCCTGGCCGTCGGCCTGGCGACGCCAGCGGCGGGATTGGCCGGCCAGCACATCGACCATTGGCAGGTCGTGCGCGAAATCGGCCACGGCGGCATGGGTGCGGTGTACGAGGCGCATCGCAGCGACGATCAGTACACCAAGCGGGTCGCGATCAAGACCATTGCCGCCGGTCGCGGCTCCGAGGCCCTGCTCCGCCGCTTCCGCCACGAGCGCCAGATCCTGGCGCGTCTCGAGCATCCCAACATCGCCACGCTGCTCGATG
>JBDTTZ010000046.1:0-4810 GCA_040008015.1 Gemmatimonadota bacterium | reverse complement strand
GTGATGCTGAACGAGGAGGACCACCTCCGGCTCCAGGGGATGTCTTCGGGGTTCGCACTGGAGGCAACCTACGCCCAGGTCGACAAGCTGGACAGTGAACTGGGACAACGACTTCCCTTCGCATTTCATCCTGAGTTTGGTTACCTTACATCCTGTCCAACGAACGTCGGAACCGGGCTGCGCGCCTCGGTTCTGATTCATCTCCCCGGGCTGGTCCTGACCAAGGAAATCTCCAAAGTTCTCCAGGGATTGGGACAGGTCGGGCTGACGTTCCGGGGGTTGTACGGGGAGGGGAGCGAGGTTGTCGGCAATTTCTTCCAGCTTTCCAACCAGACCACCCTCGGAAAATCGGAACAGGACCTGCTGGACCACCTGGGCAAGATCGTTCGCCAGGTCATCGAATACGAAGAGCAGGCGCGCCAGGTGCTGCTGCGTGACGCACCGACGATCATCGAGGACAAGGTCTGGCGGGCATACGGATTGCTCCGCTACGCCCGCACCCTCTCTTTCGACGAAATGATGAACCTGCTGAGCGGAGTCCGGCTCGGCGTGGGTCTGAAATTGCTGGGCGATGTTGGGCTGTACACCCTGAACAAGCTGCTGGTCCACTGCCAGCCGGCCCACCTCGCGGCCGCGCACGGGCTCATGGTAGACGACCCGGCCCTGGCGATTCAGCGCGCGAGATACGTTCGGAAACTTCTGGAGGTCGACGTTGCCCGGCGCGGTTAGGGCCGGCGACTCCCCTTCGCTGCAGGAATGAGAGCATGAACGGATACAACTTTACCGACCGAGTCCGCAAAGTGCTGCAGATGGCCCGCGAGGAAGCGGCCCGCCTGCACCACGAGTACGTGGGCACCGAACACATTCTCCTCGGCCTGATCCGTGAGGGAGAGGGTGTCGCGGCCGCCGTGCTCACCAATCTCAACGTCGACCTGGAAGAGATCCAGCAGAAAATCGAAGAGACGGTCAAGAAGGGCAAAGCCAGCGCCGCGGTCGGCCCCGATCTGCCCTACACGTCACGCGCCAAGAAAGTGCTGGAGCTGGCGATGACCGAGGCCCGGGAGCTGAATCATTCCTACGTCGGGACCGAGCACCTGCTGCTCGGCCTGCTGCGGGAAGAGAAGGGCATCGCGGCCCAGGTCCTGACCGATGCGGGTGTGAGCCTGGAGCAGTCCCGGGCCGAGACCCTGCGGCTCCTGGGCAGCGACATGCCCCAGGCCCCGACCGGCACTCCCCAGCCCCAGGCGGCGCCCAAGTCCGAAAAGAAATCCAAGACGCCGGCGCTCGATCACTTCTGCCGCGACCTGACCCAGCTGGGCGCCGAGGGACAGCTCGATCCCACCATCGGCCGCGCCAAGGAAATCGAGCGGGTCATGGAGATCCTGGCCCGGCGCAAGAAGAACAACCCGGTCCTGATCGGCGAGCCCGGCGTGGGCAAGACCGCGATCGTCGAAGGCCTGGCCCTGCTCATCGCCAGTGGGCTCTGTCCCGACGTGCTGCGCGATCACCGGGTGCTCTCGCTCGATATGGCCGCGGTCATCGCCGGC
This sequence comes from Gemmatimonadota bacterium, assembly GCA_040008015.1. Classification (GTDB taxonomy): domain Bacteria; phylum Gemmatimonadota; class Gemmatimonadetes; order Gemmatimonadales; family GWC2-71-9; genus DASYPP01. The sequence continues at coordinate 3,263 of JBDTTZ010000046.1, read as the reverse complement.
ACCAAGTACCGGGGCCAGTTCGAAGAGCGGCTGAAGGCGGTCATGAACGAGATCGCCCAGAACAAGAACATCATTCTCTTCATCGACGAGCTGCACACGCTGGTTGGCGCGGGCGCGGCGGAAGGCGCCATTGACGCCTCCAACATGCTGAAGCCGGCCCTGGCGCGCGGCGAGCTGCAGTGCGTCGGCGCTTCGACCCTGAACGAGTACCGGAAGTACATCGAGAAAGACGGCGCGCTGGAGCGGCGCTTCCAGACCGTGATGGTCGAGCCACCGTCGATCGATGAGACCATCGAGATCCTCAAGGGCCTGCGCAAGAAGTACGAGGAGCATCACCGGGTCTCCTTCCCGGACGCGACGCTCAAGGCCGCGGCCGAGCTCTCCGAGCGATACATCACCGACCGGTTCCTGCCGGACAAGGCGATCGACGTGATCGACGAGTCCGGGGCGCGGGCCCGGCTGGCTTCCCAGGTGCCTCCGGCCGAAGTCTCGTCGCTCAAGAGCGACCTGGAGAAGGTCAACGTCGAGAAGGAAGACGCGGTCCGGGACCAGAATTTCGAGCGGGCTGCCAGCCTGCGCGACCGGGAACGCGATCTCCAGAACCAGATCCGGCTGAAGCAGGAAGAATGGGAACGCGAGCGCCAGATCCGCCGGCCGGTCATCGATGAAGAGGCGGTCGCCTTCGTCGTGTCCCGGTGGACCGGCATCCCGGTGACCCGGCTGCAGGAAGCCGAGGCGGCCCGGCTGCTCCGGATGGAAGAGGAGTTGCACCTGTCGGTGGTCGGCCAGGACGAGGCGATCGTAGCGATTTCGCGTGCCATTCGCCGCTCCCGGGCCGGGCTCAAGGATCCCAACCACCCGATCGGCTCGTTCATCTTCTCCGGCCCGACCGGCGTCGGCAAGACCGAGCTGGCCCGCTCGCTCGCCAAGTTCCTCTTCGCCGATGCCTCCGCCCTGATCCGGGTGGACATGTCGGAGTACATGGAGAAATTCTCGGTCTCCCGGCTGATCGGCGCTCCCCCGGGATACGTCGGCTACGAGGATTCCGGGACCCTCACCAAGGCGATCCGGCGGAAGCCGTACTCGGTCGTGCTGCTCGACGAGATCGAAAAGGCCCACCCCGACGTGTTCAATATCCTGCTCCAGGTGCTGGACGAGGGGCACCTGACGGACAATTATGGCCGGGTGATCGACTTCAAGAACACCGTGGTCATCATGACCTCGAATGTCGGCGCCCGGGAAATCACCCAGAACAAGAGCCTCGGCTTCCACGGCACCGACCTTCGCGCCTCGTTCGAAAAGATGGCCGAAAAGGTGAAAGACGAGATCCAGAAGGTCTTCAATCCGGAATTCCTGAACCGGCTGGACGACGTTATCGTCTTCCATCCGCTTTCCAAGGAGCATATCGCCCAGATCGTCACCATCCTTCTCAAGGAAGTTCAGCGCCGGCTGGGAGACGAAGTCCGGCTTACTCCGGCCGCGATCGAATTCCTGGTCAACAAGGGGTACGACCAGAACTACGGCGCCCGTCCGCTCAAGCGCGCGATCCAGAAGTACATCGAGGATCCGCTCAGCGAGAAAATCCTGGTCGGTGACTTCGGCCGGGGGGACGAGATCGAAGTCGACCTAGCGCCGGACGGCGAAAAGCTGGCCTTCCGCGCGCTGACACCCTCCAAGACCTGAGACCGCGCGCCGCTGCTTCACGCAGCGGCGCGCGTCGTTCACTCCCCTAACATGCGCCTCCGGCTGCTTCCCCTGCTCCTCGCCACCGCCCTTTCAGGGGCGGTGAATGTCCTGGCGGCCCAGGAGCCGGTGACGCCACCGATCCTGGACAGCATTTCCGTCCTGGGCAATGCCCGGCTGTCCCGGTCTCAGATTATCGGCACCGCAGGGCTGGCCGCCGGCCAGGTCGTCGGTTTCCGCGATGTGCAGCGCGCCCTGGCCTCGCTCTTCCGCACCGGCCAGTTCGACGATGTCCGGGCCGACTACCAGACGCCGGAAGGGAAGTTCGTGCTGGTGCTGACCGTCAAGGAACGGCCACTGGTCCGCAAGGTGATCGTGCGAAGCGGTCAGGAAATGGGGGACCTGGACCTCGCCGGCCTCAACGCGTCCAACACGTCCCGTTCTTCGGGCCGCACGGCGCTGTCCATCGGCGGAGCGGTGGACAAGATCAAGGCCATGATCGGGCGGCCGATCGACCGGGCTGGCCTGGCCAAGGCGGTGGGGAGCATCGACTCGCTCTACAGCTCGTCGGGCTATTCCTCGGTGGATGTCAAGGCGCGGGAAGTACCCATGCCTGACGGCAGCGTCCAGCTGATCGTGGAGATCTCCGAGGGCAATCGGGTCGCCGTCAGCCAGATCGTGATCGAGGGAAACACCCGGTTCAGCGACAAGGACCTGGTGAGCCACATGGCCACTCGCCCGGAGGGGTTCTGGTGGTGGCAGAAGGGTCGCTACGAGGACAGCCGGCTGGACGGAGACGTCCGGGAGCGGCTGCCCAACTTCTACGGGCAGCGCGGCTACATCGATTTCCAGGTCCGCTCCGACACGCTCCAGGTGGACAGCGCCACCGGCAAGGCGGTCCTCCAGGTGAACGTGGAGGAGGGCAAACCCTACTTCGTCGGCACCTTCGAGATCAACGGCAACCGGTACTTCTCCCGCGACGAGCTGCTGCTGCTCTATCCCTTCGGCCTGCCCCGCGCTCCGGGCGAGACCCGGGACACCACGCTCCGGGAAGCGCCATTCAACCGCATCGAGTGGGACGCGGCGCTGGCCAAGGTGGAGACGTTGTATCACAACAACGGCTACATCTACGTCAGCGTGACGCCGACCGAGACCCGGCGCCTGGGCCCGGACGGCCAGCCCCGGATCGACCTGACCTGGGAAATTCACGAAGGCTCGGTCGCCACGATCAACAAGGTCAACATCGTCGGCAATGACGTCACTCACGAACGGGTGATCCGGGAAGCGATCGTGCTGCTCCCCGGCGACGTCTTCAGCCAGGACCGGCTGATCCGCTCCTACCAGAACATCGCGAACCTGGGCTTCTTCCAGCAGCCGATGCCGTTCCCCGACATCGACCCCACCACCAACGGGGTGGACGTCGACGTCACCTTCCGGGTGGAAGAGCGGCGAACCGGGAACTTCAATTTCGGCGCGTCGCTGGGGCAGGGGACCGGCGTCGGGGGATTCTTCGGCATCGAGGAGCCGAATCTCTTCGGGCGGGGCAAGCGGATCCGTTTCCAGTGGCAGTTCGGCCGGAA
>JBDTTZ010000045.1:0-6626 GCA_040008015.1 Gemmatimonadota bacterium | reverse complement strand
AGGAATTGAGGGAATTGAAGTTAGCGAGCCTCCAATCCCCTCAATCCCCTCAATCACAATCCCACAATCCCACAATCCCACAATCGCTTCAATCCTACATGTGCTGCGAGTGCTCCATCGTCCGGCTGGGCAGCATCCGCCGCATCCGGTTCTCCGGCCGGTCCGCTTTCCAGGCGATCGTCATCCGCTGGTGTTTGCGCATGATTTCCAGCTTGGCGGTATCTCCGTCCTCGTAGGACCCCAGAATCCGGCGGGCCTGGGAGACCGAAGTCGGCTTGCGGCCATCAATCGAGAGCAGGACATCTCCGGCCCGGAGCGCCGAAGCGGAATCGTCGGGAGTGCTGGTCAGCAAGAGGCCTTCCGAGGTTCCGAAGTATTCGCCGAGGTCCTTGTTCAGCTCGACCAGGTCCAGGCCCTCCGCGCCGCCGCGATCGAAGAAGAAGTTCATGCCGGATCCGGGGTTCACCGGGAAGAAGTTCCCCTCAGGGCCACCCTCGAAACGGGGCATCACCTTGAAGTCCTGCATCTGGCCCATGTCCGGCATCCGGGCCATGTAGGGCATCCGGCCCATGGAGAAGGTCATCGGCTCGACCTCGGCCGCCACGACCGTCGTGGTGTGAGTCTGGCCGTCGCGCCGGTATTCGATTTTCACCGAATCACCCGGATCCAGCTCCTGGGCCAGCTCCACCAGCCTGTTGCCGGGACCGGACTGGTCGTCTTCGTCACTCGAGACGGCGGCCAGGCTGGTACCGTTGAACCGGGTCACGATATCTCCCCCCTTGAGTCCGGCCTTCGCGGCGGGACCATCGGGCAGGACCGACTGGATTTTCGCCCCGTACCTGTCAGATTCGGAATCGGAGCGCACGGCCACGGTGACCCCGAGGCGTGCATGGCTGGTGTTGTAGGTGAACACCTGGGTGCGGGGTTGCTCCGTGCGGGGCCGATCCTCCCGCGAACGGCGTTCCTGGGCTCCAGCCAGGGTCGGGATCAACGTCAGGCCGGCCAGGGCCAGGGCAACTGTGCTGCGTCTCATAGGTTCTCCTTGGGGGTACCGGTTGTCGGACGCCATGGAGATGCGGGATTTCGGGAAACGGTCGCATTTGCTTGACATCTGGCCCCTGGACTCCATTCTCAAGGATCCTCACCCTCCCGGAACTAACCATGCCCCACCTGCGAGCCTTGCCCTGGCGCCGCCTGGCCTGCGCGCTCCTTGCCCTGATGCCGTCAGCCGGTCACGCGCAGTCGTTTGAGGCCGCGGCCACCTACGAGGCGTACTACGACCAATTGATGCACATCCAGCCCCTGACCGATCAGGGCGCGTCGGTCGCCGGTATTACCCTAAAGCGCGACGCGGGACAGCTGGAATTCATCGACGGCAGGATCTGGCTGCTGACACCGGTCAACGGCCGCACCATCGGCGTCGCCTTCCGGGGACATGGCAATTTCCGGTTCAGCCCTCCGAGTCCCATGGAGCAGGAGCGGCTGAGGGAACGAAAGCACGTGACCGCAATGGATGAGCCGTTCACCGAGGCGGTCATCTTCTTCGGGGACTCCACGCTGGAGGAGCTCAAGCGCCGAGTCACGTTTGGCCCCGGTGAGGACGGGAACGGACTTCGAGGGCGGATCCGGGGTGCGTTCGAGTTTCTGGGCAAGGACAACAATCGCTCACTCGACCCCGACCTGCTGCTGACGCTGCTCAACGGCGAACGAAACGATCTCTTCTACGCCCATCTCGCCAACCGGGGCGATCCCTGGTTCTTCATGATCGACCCCGCCGAGCTCGAGGGAGTGCGACTCATGGTCCCGCCCGGCCGGGGGTTCAACGGGTACTCCGAGGTCGTCACCCAGTTCCCGCGGCAGGGCGTGGCCCCAACCTCCCTGGAGCGGGAGCGATATCCGGAAGCGCGGATCCGGGACTACAAGATCGAGGTGTGGCTGACCCAGGACATGGCGGCGGACCTCCGCTTCCGTGCCGCCGCCCGGGTGGAGATCACCAGCGACACCGCGGAAGGGCCGTGGACCAGCTTTGCGATCTTCGATGACATCGACGTGGACTCGGCGAGGTGGGAAAATGGGGAGCCGGCCGAGGTCTTCAAGCCCGACGACTTCTACACGATCATGGTGCGGATGCCGCACCGCCTGGCACCGGGTGAACGGTTGCCGCTCAAGCTGTACTATCACGGGAACGTCATCGACCGCTTCGGGGAGTGGTTCTTCGTCAAGAGCTCCATCGCATGGTACCCGGTGGGCCTGGAGGGCCGGAACCGGGCCTTCTTCGATCTCACCTTCCACTATCCCCGATCGCTCACGCTGGCCAGCATCGGCGAGCGTACTGATTCCACGCTGGTGGGCACGGTGCGAACCACGCGGTGGGTCACCCAGGACTCGATCCGGAACGCATCATTCAACATCGGTCTCTTCGACGAGATCCAGCTCACCGGGCCGGGCCAGATTCCGGTGACCATGCTGTGGTCCGACAAGGGACACCGGGAAGCGTTCCAGGGAGTTCTGACGCAGAAGAACCCCTCCGACGTCGTCAGCAGCGATGTCGTCGCCGCCTTGAAGTTCTATCAGAGCGTTTTTGGCGTCTCCCCGGTCCAGCATTTCTACGCCACCGAGATTCCCTACGGGCATGGCGAAGCGTTTCCCGGGATGATCAACCTGTCCTACGTCACCTTCGTGCAGACCAGCGAGGATGGGTTCGACGAAGTATTCCGGGCTCACGAGGTGGGACACCAGTGGTGGGGAATCGGAGTGGATTATTCTACCTATCATGACCGGTGGCTGAGCGAAGGGTTTTCCTCCTTTGCCGGCCTCTGGTTCATGCAGACCAGGCGGGGAGACAACAAGCGCTACTTCGGGCTGCTGGACCACTGGCAAGCCGACATCATGCTCCACCGCGACGAGCCGGTCCCGATCTGGCTGGGGCACCGGGTGGCGAGGGAGGGCCACGCCGAGAACTACAACGACATCGTCTACCAGAAGGGCGCCTGGGTCCTCCACATGCTGCGCATGCTCACGCTGGACCTTCAGACCATGAAGGAAGATCGCTTCACCAACATCATGCGCGATTTCTACCGGACCTACCACAGCTCCCGGGCCTCTACCGAGGACTTCAGACGGGTGGTGGAGCGGAACGTGGGAACCGACATGGGATGGTTTTTCAACCAGTGGGTCTATAATTCTGCGATTCCGACGTACCGGGTAGCTTGGCGCAGTGAGCCGCAGCCGGACGGACAATTCAAGGTGCGGCTCAGGGTTCAGCAGGAGAAGGTGCCGGAGGATTTCATCATGTATGTGCCGGTCACCATCGACCTGGGAGGCAACCGGGTCGCGCGGGTGCGGGTGAAGATCACGGGAGCGGTTTCCGAGGTCCTGCTGCCCGTGACGCTCCCCAGCCAGCCCCGGTCGGTCAAGTTCAACGACATGCAGGGTGTGCTGGCCGAGGTCAAGACCACCTCCTGGTAATGCCGCTTCAGGGAGATCCAATGCTTCGTCTTTGGCCCGCCGCCAGCCTGGCCGCGCTGCTCGCCTTCCCGCACGGCGCGCCGGCGCAGCAGCGTCCGGCGTTGCGCGCGGCGTGGGAAGAGATGCGCACCTTCTATCGAGCCACGCTGCAGAGCGAGGGAATCGTCGGGAGCAGCCTCGTGGTTCTCCGCGGTGACTCGACCATCGGGCGGGATTTCTATGGCATGGCGGACCTGGCCAGCGGGCGTGCGGTGGACTCCAACACCATCTACCACTGGGCTTCGATCACCAAGACCTTCACCGCGATCGCCATCATGCAACTCCGGGACCGGGGGCTGCTCTCCCTGGACGACCCGATCGTGAAGTACGTCCCCGAGCTGCGCGAGGTGCACGACACGTTCGGCTCCATCGATTCGGTGACGATCCGCCACCTGCTGTCCCACTCGGCGGGGTTCCGCAACGGGACCTGGCCCTGGGGCGGGGACCAGCCGTGGCATCCCTTCGAGCCGACCCGGTGGGCGCAGGTGGTGGCGATGCTGCCCTACACCGAGATCCTGTTCAAGCCGGGGAGCCGGTACAGTTATTCCAACCCGGGGTACATCTTTCTGGGCCGGGTGATCGAGGCGTTGTCGGGCGACGACTATGAAGTGTACGTCGAGAAGAACCTGCTCCGCCCCCTGGGGATGAGCCATAGCTACTTTGACCGGACTCCGTATCACCTGCTGCGCGACCGGTCGAACAACTACACGGTGGTGAAGGGAAAACCGGAACCCAACGGGCTGGACTTCGATACCGGGATCACGGTCTCCAATGGCGGGCTCAATTCCCCGCTCACCGACATGACGAAGTACCTGCGATTCCTGCTGGGCACCCCGGGGACTTCGGAGGATGCCCGGCAGGTGCTGGCCCGCTCATCCCTGGAGGAGATGTGGAAGGGCCGGATCCCGGTGGGAGATATCGCGGGAGCGGACCTCAAGACGGCTCCCACGGATTCCATTGGAATGGGTTACTTCATCCTCGAGAGCGGGAGCCAGCGGGTGATCGGACACACCGGAAGCCAGGCGTCGTACCGGTCCTTTTTCTATATCAATCCGGAAACCCGGAGCGCCATTATCGCGAATTTCAATACGGTAGGAGAAGATGGAGCGGACCACCCTTCGGTCGGTCCGCTCTTTCAAGGCCTGCTGCAGCGTTATGTCGCCGGGATACTTCCGGCCCTCCGCCCCTAACCCACCAGCTGACCGCACCGGCCGCAGGCGTGCCCGACGTAATACCCCGGATGCCGGATATCGAGATCCCAGGTTTCGTAGGCATATACGTCCTGACCCGGAACATGCCCGACCCGATGACACACGCGCACCGGATGGAAAGCATCCGCGATCATGGAAAAGGGGTGGGAGATTCCCTCCAGGGCGCGGCTGACCAGGCTGGGATGACCGGGATGGTAGATCGGGGGGTGCAGAGTATGGGAGAAACGGCTGGCCATTTATGACCTCCAGGCTATTGCAGCGGCTTCATGAGCGATCGAGCATTCACACGTATACAGTCTGAGTTTTTTTCGGTCTCGGAGCGGTGACCGCAACACCTGCTGAATGGGTGACCTGCAACACCAAAAGGCGCTGGATAGACCTGGGAACAGGCACCGGGGGGGTGAATGAGACGGACGGCGAAAATTGGCGTTGGAATCATGATCCTGGGAACATTCGTCTCGTGCCGAGACAAGGGCACACCCGCATCCATTTCGCAACCCACAACCCGGTTACTTCCGACCGGCAGAGTACTTGACCCTGCCGGCACCGCGTTGGCCCTTGGCTCCATGCCGCTGGCCATGGCGGTGAGCCCAAGCGGGCGCGACCTGGTGGTCCTGTTGAACGGTTACGGTAAGCAGGGCATCCAGGTAGTAGATCGTTGGGGTCAGGAAGTAGTCCAAACGATTGAACAGCCCGCCGCATTCCTCGGCCTGGGCTTCAGCCCCGATGGACGCTGGCTCTTCGCTTCGGGTGGCAACGAGGATCTGGTCTATCGGTACGCCTGGGACCACGGACGCGCGGGAGAGCGGACTGAGATCCGGCTCAATTCGGGAACCCGGAAAGGCACCGCGTATCCCTCGGGACTGGGCGTGTCCCCCGATGGAAGCCGGCTCTATGTCGCGCTCAATCTCGCCGACTCGCTCGCGGTGATTGACCTGGGCGGTGGCCGGGTGATTCAGCGGCTGGCGACAGGTCGCTACCCCTATGCCGTCGCGGTGAGCGGGGATGGAACGGTGTACGTGTCGGCCTGGGGCGGTAATAGCGTCGAGGTCTACCGGCCGGCGAAGGGGCTGCTGCGGCACGTCGGTTCCATTCCGGCCGGACGACACCCCTCCGCGCTGCTGCTCAATGGCGACGGGAGCCGGCTCTTCGCGGCATCGGCCAGCACCGACCGGGTCACCGTGATCGACACTCGCAATCGAGACACGGTCACGGTGATCGGCGACCCGGCGCCGGCCGGTCCCGGCGAGGGCAGCACGCCCAACGCGCTCGCCCTCTCACCCGACGGCACCCGGCTCTTCATCGCCGAAGCCGACAACAACGCGGTCGCGTTAGTGGAGCTGTCGGCCGCCGCCGCCAACCTGCCGGCAGCGGGAGGAAATAACCGGGTGAGCGCGCGGATTCCGGTCGCGTGGTATCCCACCGCGGTGGCCTTTCGGGGCGACAGCCTGCTGGTGGTGAGCGGCAAGGGCCACGGCACCAGCCCCAATCCGAGAGCGGGAACTCCAGGACAGGGCAGCGACGACGACAGCCAGTACACCCTGGGCCAACTGCTGGGCGTGCTCAGTACGGTGCGGCTCGACCTGGCCGATCGCGCGGCGCTCGATTCGCTCACGGCGCGGGTGGCGCGAGCCAACCATTGGGACGACTCGACCCGGACAGCGGCGAAGTACCCGCCCTTTGAACACGTGATCTACGTCATCAAGGAAAACCGCACCTACGACCAGGTGCTGGGCGACCTTCCCCAGGCCGACGGGGATTCGTCCCTGGTGTTCTTCGGCCGCGATGCCGCGCCCAATCACCATGCGCTGGCGGAGCGGTTCGGAATATTCGACCGGTTTTTCGTGAACGCCGAGGTGAGCGCGGACGGCCACAACTGGTCCACCGCGGCCTACGCGGCGGACTACG
>JBDTTZ010000044.1:0-2255 GCA_040008015.1 Gemmatimonadota bacterium | reverse complement strand
TGCTTGTAGAGCTGGTTCAGCACCACGTTGGGAATGCAGTCCCGCTTCAGCTCCACCACCAGCCGCATGCCGTCCCGGTCGGACTCGTCCCGCACGTCCGTGATCCCCTCGACCCGCTTCTCCAGCGCGAGTTGGATGATGTTGTTCTTGAGGGTTTCCTTGTTGACCTGGTAGGGGATCTCGGTGATGACGATCTGCGACTTGCCCTTGGACTCCCGCTCCTCGATCTGGGCCTTGGCCCGCATCACCACCCGGCCCCGGCCGCCTTCGTAGGCTTCCTTGATCCCGGCCCGGCCGTAGATGTAGGCCCCGGTGGGGAAATCGGGTCCCTTGATGTGTTTGCGGAGGTCGTCGATGGTCGCGTCGGGATGGTCCACCAGGTGCTGCACCGCCTTGGCGATTTCCCGGAGATTGTGGGGCGGGATGTTGGTCGCCATGCCGACCGCGATCCCGCTGGACCCATTCACCAGCAGGTTCGGGATCTTGGACGGCAGGACGGTCGGCTCCCGCAGCCGGTCGTCGAAGTTGGGCTGGAAATCGACCGTGTTCTTGTCGATATCCTCCAGCATCGCCACGGCGGCCGGGGTGAGCCGGGCCTCGGTATAGCGGTAGGCCGCCGCGGGGTCGCCGTCCACCGAGCCGAAGTTCCCCTGCCCATCCACCAGCGGATAGCGCAGCGAGAAAATCTGGACCATGCGGACCATCGCGTCATACACCGACGAATCGCCGTGGGGATGGTACTTGCCCAGCACGTCGCCCACCACCGTCGCCGACTTCTTGAACGGCCTTCCGGGAACCAGGCCCAGCTCGCTCATCGAGTAGAGAATCCGCCGGTGCACCGGCTTCAACCCGTCGCGCACGTCGGGCAGAGCGCGGGACACGATGACGCTCATCGAGTAGTTGATGAACGACTGGGTCAGCTCTTCTTCAATAAGGCGGGGAAGGATCCGTTCGCGGCTGTCGGGTCCGGTCATTCAGGGTCCAGGTTTGGGGCTGGGGTACTGGCAGACTTTGGCAACCCGCAAATCTAGTCTCTACGGAGGGTTTTTACAACTGCGGAGGGAGAGGCTAAACGATTGATTTACAATGGGTTCAGATGGGCTTGTTGCGTAGGGTCAACGGGGATGAACCTCAGGGCGCAGGGACGGGATAGTCCCCTGCCCTCGGGACTACCTGAGAGGCCGCATCCGGTACAGCCACCAGATCCGCCGGTGCCGGTGCCCCACCTTTCCGCCCATGCCCAGGATCATCGCCGGCACCACGAACAGCGCACCCACGGTCCCGGCGATGGTTCCGCCTACCGTCGCCAGCGCGATGCTGCCGAAGAGCTCATCCGCCTTGGTCCCCACCGCCAGCGGAATCAGGCTCGCCAGCGTCGTCAACGTGGTCAGCACGATGATGCCCGCGCGATCGCGGCAGGCGTACAGGACATCGGAGCCTGACAGACGGAAGGACGGAAGGACGGAAGGACGGAAGGACGTCCTGCGCAGCAGCGCTGCATCCACCAGCATGATCGACTGATTCACCGCCAGGCCCACTACCAGGACTACCCCGACCGCCGCTTCCCGGCTGAACGACGCGTTGGCCAGCCAGAACGCGGCCGCCGAGCCGGCCAGAGCCAGGGGAAGGCTCAGGAAGACCATGGCAGAACCCCAGACCGAGTCGAAGACCATCGCCACCGAGAGCAGGACCATCACGATCCCGATGCCGAATACCAGCCACAGCCCTTTTCCGCTCTCGTCCGGCTCCCAGCCGAACTCGTTGTCCGCCACGCTGTACCCCGCCGGCACCGAGATGGACCGCATAAACGCCTCGTGGGTTCGGTTGGCCAGCTTGGACGGCCCCCGGAACTCGTAGGTGATGAGCCGGACGTACTGCTGGTCCTCCCGGTTGATGGAGGTGAGCGCCTCCCGCTCGGTCACATTGGCAACGTCGGAGATCCGGGACGGAGAGTTCATCGCGTTGGGCACGATCGCATCGCGGAGCTCCTCCAGGGTGCGGTCCCTCGCTCCCGCGTCCTTCACGTTGACCCGAAGCCGCTCGCCCGCAATCTCCAGCTCGGTGGCGCCCACCGGCCCCCGGACCTCGCGGCTGATCGCGGCGGATAGGTCCAGCGCGGTGAGCCCGAAGCGCGCCAGCGCGGCCCGGTCCGGACTCAGGGTGACGCTGTAGGCCTTTTCCCGGCGCCAGAAGCTGGCCGAGTTGATGTCCACGTCCTTGACCCGGGGAATCCGCTCCAGCCGCTGCTTCAGGTC
>JBDTTZ010000043.1:0-4293 GCA_040008015.1 Gemmatimonadota bacterium | reverse complement strand
ATCGCCTGGGGCAGTGTGAGCGCCTTGCGTTCCCGCACGTAGCGCCCGAGCACTCGCGGAAAGGCTCCCAGTCCCCGGGGGTGCGGACTGCCCCGGCGGGTGGGGCCTTCTGTGGCGTAGCTGCCGCCGTCGGAGCAGACCATGCCCAGCGGATGCGCCAGGATCCGGTCCAGGTTGTCCTCGCTCATCGCAAAGCCGACCATGCCGACCCCGCCGTTGCTGCGCCGGATCAGTCCCATCGTCATCTGGTAGGGATCGACCCCGGCTGACTGGCTGTAGCTGCCCAGCCGCTTGCCCTCGGCGCCCCGGTCCTGGTCGGCTCGCACGCTGGTGATCATCACGTTGTCCCATCCACCCAGCAGCTCGATCTTCGCCAGCGTCTCCGCCCGAATCCGGCCCGCCACGGTCGAGTCGTTGAGCCGCGCCAGGAACGCGTCGGTCCCGCCGTCCCGGCTCCACACCGGAAAGAGATTGGTGAGCCCGGTCTGATAGGCGATGTAGGGATACCGGTCGAAGGTGACATCGAGGCCCGCCGCGCGAGCCGTCTCGATCCGGGCAAAGGCCTGGTCCAGCTTACTCCAGTTACGGGGACCCTGGGTCTTGAGATGGGAGATCTCGAGCGGGCATCCGGCGCCCTGTGCCACCGCGATCGCTTCATCGATCGCCTCGAGGACCCGGTCGTCTTCGTTCCGCATGTGGGTGGCGTACGGCAGCTTGCGCCGGGCGAGCGGCCGGCACAGTGCAATCAGCTCCGCCCGGGAGGCAAAGGCGCCGGGCGTGTACTCCAGGCCGGAAGAAGCGCCGCAGGCGCCGCCGGCGAGGGCCGACTCGACCAGCACCGTCATCCGCGCGACTTCGTCCGCCGTGGCGGGGCGATTGTCTTCGCCCACCACGCTGCCGCGAACGCTGCCCAGTCCCACCATCGAGGCCACGTTGACCGAGGATCCCAGCCGATCGACCGACGCCAGCAGGCCGTCATTCGAGTCGCCGTCCTGGCCCGCGATGATCGTGGTGATGCCCTGGCGGATCAGGGACTCCGCCCGCGGGTCCTCGTCCAGGTTTGAGTCGCCATGGGAATGGATGTCGATGAATCCCGGCGCGACCGCCAGGCCCCGGGCATCCAGCTCATCGGCGCCCCGTTCCGCGATCCGGCGGGCGATCGCCGCGATGCGATCGCCGGCAATGGCCACATCCATTTCGGCCCCCGGCGTACCCAGGCCATCGAAGACAGTGCCGCTGCGAATCACCAGATCGAAGGTGGGTCGTCGGGTAATGATGGTGGGACCGGCAGCCAGGGCGAGAATGCCGATTCCGGAAGAACGAACGAAGTCACGTCGGGACGAAGTCATCGTATTAGTTCCTGATTGAAACAATGAGATAAGCAACTCCGTAGACCCACACATTGTCTGACTAGCATTCTCCCTCACAGATACCGAGATGCGCCGCTTGCCTCTGCTGTTGACCGCGCTGGCCTTGATGGTCGCCGCCCCCCGACTCGCCGTAGCCCAGGATGCACAATCCCAACTCTGGGATGGCTCGATGAGCGGTGACACCGCCGCCATCAGCCAGGCACTGGGTGCCGGAGCAAAGATCGACTCCCTGGATACCCGCCGCAATCAGAACGGGCGCCGGGCGCTCAACTGGGCGGCCTGGTACAACCGGGCTGCCGCGGTCCGGCTGCTGATCGAAAAAGGCGCCACCATAGAAGCGGAGAACCGGACCGGGTTTGCCCCGCTGACTCATGCGGCGGAGGCGGGGTCGCTGGACGCGGCCCGGATTCTTCTCGCCAACGGCGCTAACCCGACGCACGCCAACGGCGAAGGATTGACGCCCGCCGCGGTAGCCCGGGCCCATGGGCACCTCGATGTGGCCGAGCTGATCGAGGCGGCCGAGCGAGGGGTGCGACCGGTCAAGGAGTAGGGCGCACTGAGCCGTAGGCCTTTTATGCGGTGATAGGAACCCTCGTTGCTGGATGACCGGCTTCGCGGTCGCCCGGTGGCGAGGGATTGTCGCGTTCGGTGCAACGGGGGGCCCACCAGACTATATTGCTGGAGTATACACCTCCGGCGTAATTCCCTCTTCGGGAAATCGGTCGCTGTTCCTTCCGGCCGCCAATGCTGGTCTGCCCCTCCCAAACCATGAAAAGCACCCTCCAGGCCCTGCTCAAGGCTCTCCATCAGCATTTGCCGGAGTCCGCGTTCGACGTGCGCTTCTGGGACGGTGAGACCGAGCACTACGGCACCGGGCCCCGCCAGTTCACTCTCGTCATCAAGACGGAAGCCGCCGTTCGGCGCATCTTCAGCGATGGCACCCTGGGGTTCGGCGAGGAGTACATGGCGGGGAACCTGGACGTCGAAGGAGACCTGCGTGGTCTCCTCCGCTTTGGCTTCGATCCCGCCTTTTCCAAGCTCAAGTTGTCCCTGGGCAACAAGCTCAAGGTCCTGGCCGGGTTTCTCCTCTATCGCCAGACCCTGAGCAAGGCGCGGGTCAACATCTCGGCCGGCTACGACCATGGGAATGAGTTTTACAAGCTCTTCCTCGACAAGAGCATGACCTACACCTGCGCCTACTTCAAGCACGAGAATGACACCATCGAGCAGGCCCAGGACCAGAAGCACGATCACATCTGCAAGAAGCTTCAGCTTCGCGAAGGTGAAACCCTGGTGGATATCGGCTGCGGGTTTGGGGCCATGATGTTCTACGCCGCGGAGCGCTACGGCGCGATCGTGTCGGGGTGCACGCTGTCCAGAAAGCAGTATGAATACATCAGCGACCAGATCGACCAGCGGGGGCTGCGGGGGCAGGTCTCGGTGCATTTCATCGACTACCGGAACATGACCGGCAGCTTCGACAAGTTCGTCAGCATCGGGATGATCGAGCACGTCGGCCGGAAGTTCCACCCGGTGTATTTCGACAAGGTGAAGGAACTGTTGAAGCCGGGCGGGGTAGGGGTGCTGCACATGGTAGGGAAGGACGCGCGGATCCCGGCCGACCTCTGGCTGAAGCGTTATCTCTTCCCCGGGCTGGAATGTCCGTTCATCGGGGACATTTACGGCGAGATGGGCAGGGTGGGGTTCATCCCGGTGGACATGGAGAACCTGCGGCTGCACTACTCCAAGACCCTGGACTGGTGGGCCCGGCGATTCGAGCAGAACGTGGACAAGATCAGGGCGCTCTCCGGCAGCGGCGGCATCGTCTACGACGAGCCCTTTATCCGGATGTGGCGCTTCTACCTGAACGCCTGTCTGCTTGGTCTGCGCTATGGTACCGACCGGCTCTACCAGACGACGTTCACCAACGGAATCAACAACACCTACCCGATCACCCGGGACTACCTGTACCGGGATCGCCAGGAATCAGCGGAGCCGAGCGCTTTGGAAACCTCAGGAGCCCTGGCAGGTTGAGCCCGCGGCTACGGTTTCTTGAGCAGGGTCGCCCAGTTGCCAACGAAATCCGACGGGATATAGACCAGGGCTTCATATGGTTTGAAACCGCGCGCCGTGATGCGCAGGTCGAACTCCCCCAGGCCGATTCGCTTGAAGGCGTAGAACCCGTGTTCATCGGTTTTCATTGAATAGACCACCGCCGTGTCGGGAGGCACCCGCCGCAACTCCACGGTCGCCGTCGGTTGTTTATCCATGTACGCGATGTCTTGAAAGGCGACCCAACCGTTGAGGGCGGCCTGGCCGGACTGCGCGTGGACCATCCCCGGCAAGGTCACCATGGCAAGCACCAGCAATAATCTGGTCATGACGTCACCTCCTGCGAGTATTCGTTGTTGCCGTCGAGTCTATTCGATTCCTGAAACCCGGATGCTGGTCACGACGTCAAGCTTGCGGTCAGTCGGCCACCATGGCAAGATCAAGTCCCCCTTCTTCCCAGGTGTTCCTATGCGAATGTCGAAATTCCTCGCCGGTTCCGGCCTTCTGTGCCTGCTTGCGGCCCCGGTCTCCGCGCAGATGGCGAGTCCCATGCCGGAGTCCTACCGCCAGGTACAGTTGAACGCCCTCGAGCTGCAGCGCCAGGTGCTGCTGGCCATGGCCGATTCCATGCCGGTACAGTTCTATCGCGACAAGGTGACCCCGATCCAGCGCGATTTCGCCCAGCAGCTCGAGCACGCGGCCGGATCGCTCGTGTACATCGTGTCGTCGGTGATGAAAGCGGCTCCGCCCGCCCCCGCCGACACGGCGACCTACCTTAACACCCGCGCCGGGCTCCAGGGCTTCATCAACGCGACGTATGACTGGGCCGGGAACGTGCTGAAGACCCAGACGGCCGCCCAGCGCGAGGCGC
>JBDTTZ010000042.1:0-4068 GCA_040008015.1 Gemmatimonadota bacterium | reverse complement strand
CCGGCCCCGAATCGGGATCGTAGGCAATGAGTCCCGCGGTTTCGCCCATGCCCAGGCGATAGACCATGTGCTTGGCGATGCGAGTGGTGTGCTGGAGATCGCTGGCCGCGCCGCTGGTCACCTTGGAGGCGCCGAAGACGACTTCTTCCGCGGCTCGGCCACCCAGGCCTTTCAGAATCTGGCCCTCGAGATAGTCGCGCGACGCTATATGGTTCTCATGGTCCGGCTGGAAGAAGGCGACACCCATCGCCTGCCCTCGCGGCTGGATCGTCACCTTGTGCAGCGGATCGGCCGCACAGAACGCGACCCCGGCGATCGCATGACCAGCCTCGTGCAGCGCGACCAGGCGCCGCTCGGTGTCACTCACGACGATTCCGGCGCGGGCGCGGCCCAGAAGGACCCGGTCCCGGGCTTCCTCGAGGTGCGCCCAGGTCACGCTCGGCTGCCCGGCCCGAACCGCGAGAATCGCCGCCTCGTTAATGAGCCCTGCCAGCTCCGCGCCGCTGGTGCCGATCATGAGTCGAGCGAGCCGCAACAGGTCCACATCGGGCGCGAGCGGGACGTGCCGCTCCTTCACATGCAGCGCCAGGATCGCCTCGCGTTCGGTCACGGTCGGCAGGCCGACGGAAACCGCGCGATCGAAGCGCCCCTTCCTGAGGAGCGCGGGATCCAGGTCGCCGGCCCGGTTGGTGGCGCCCAGGACGACGATGCCATGCGAAGGATCGAACCCATCCAGCTCGACCAGCAGCTGGTTCAGGGTCCGGTCGTCCTCGTTGTGCCCCTGCTGCCGGCCGCGACGACCACCGATGATGTCGATCTCATCGATGAAGATCACCGCCTTCCCTGCCTTTCTCGCCTTCTTGAACAGGCCCTTGACCCGGGTGACCCCCTGCCCCACGAAGGTGCCGGTGAATTCGCTCCCGGTTGCGGCAAAGAACGCCACTCCGGCCTCCCCGGCCAGCGCGCGGGCCATCAGGGTCTTGCCGGTTCCTGGCGGACCCTCCAGCAGGACGCCTTTGGGGATCCGGGCCCCGAGGGCCGCGAACCGATCCGGCTCCTTCAGAAACCCGACGATTTCCTGGAGGTCGGTGAGAGCATCCGAGTTTCCCGCCACGTTCTGGAAGGTCAGATTGGACCCTTTGCGCGTGGTCCCCACGCTGCCACCCGAACCAGCCGTCACCTGGCGGCGCAGCATGACCACCGCAGCGGCCACCAGGACGAATGAGATGCCGAATCCGATCAGGGAGCCGTAATCCCGCGGTTTCGGATCGAAGCTGAGGGGGACCCGGGACGCCTGGGCCAGGGCGAGGAACCCACCCACGTCGAGGGAGGAGTAGATGACCCGGATCTCGCCCGCTGCGGCCGCGTCACCCGCCTTCACCCAGGCCCGGATCTCCTCGGCTGGATGGATCCGCACCGAATCGACCTTGCCCGCTTGCATAGAGCCGATCAGGGCGCTGTAGCTGATGGTGCGAGGCTGGACCAGGCGAGGGGCCGAGCGCAGGGAGTACGCCCCGGCGACCGCGACAACGACGGTACCCAGAGCGATGGACAGGATCCAGAGACGATTGCTCGACGAATGGCGGTTCATTGGGCGAGTGTATGTCACGTTCTGTGCCCAATCCGGCACCGGGCATGGGGTGTGATTTCAGCAGGAAAACGACGGGATCCGTCTCTCGATCAGCCGCAGATCGCATAACGTCATTGGCAGTTTGCACCTACCATCGGTTACCAGGGGCAACTACCTTGCTGGCCAGACCGAATCGGGGCGTAGCTTAGTCCGGTAGAGCGCCTGCTTTGGGAGCAGGAGGTCCCCGGTTCAAATCCGGGCGC
Organism: Gemmatimonadota bacterium; assembly: GCA_040008015.1. Taxonomy (GTDB): domain Bacteria; phylum Gemmatimonadota; class Gemmatimonadetes; order Gemmatimonadales; family GWC2-71-9; genus DASYPP01. The sequence continues at coordinate 2,235 of JBDTTZ010000042.1, read as the reverse complement.
CCCGACTGGCGGTAGGGCGGTAAGGCGGTAAGTCATGGACGGCAATGCCGAGCGTAACGAGGGGTCTTCTGAGGCCGGAAGATCCCTTTGTTGTTTCATACCGCCTTACCGCCCTACCGCCTTACCGCCATCTTGCGCTCTCGATTCCCGCATGTACCTCTAGGACGTATGCCCCGCTCCTTCCACTTCGCCGGGATCGCGCTGCTGCTGGTTGCCACGCCGACGATCGTGCGCGCCCAGCAGGATCCCAAAAACGTCTGCCCCTCGCGGCGCACCGCGCTCACGCCGCAGGAACAGCTGCTGCTGGCCCGCCGCTACGCACCGGTGCTCCGCTTTGCGCCGGGGGAGCAGTACTTCCCCACCATCCCGTACTTCACCGCCTGGGACGGGTTGGATAACAATGACGCCCCCGGCCAGGACCTCAGTGACCTCAGCGAGGTCGCTCCCCGGATGCGAGACACGGTCTACTGGGACCTGGTGGACGCGTCGTACAAGAAAGACCTGATCGGCAGCCTGATGGCCGACACCTCCCGGCTGTCGCTGCAGGCGCGGGAACGGGCGGCCACCTTCTTCCGGATTCGCGACCTCTGCCGCGGGGAATCGAACGAGCTCAAGCGATTCCTCAGAAGCGACGAGCAGGCCTGGCACCGGCTTAACCACGCCATGCTCGATTCGCTGGGTGACTCGCTGCGGTTCCGGGTGGTGGAGTACTACTTCTACTACGTGCGGGATGAAGGGCTCGAGGGCCATCCCCAGGATATTGAGTTCGTCTATCTCTTCCTGCCCTATCGCCGGGAATTCTCCTCCCGGGGACGGATCAATCCGACCGACAACCAGAGCGCGCTCCAGTTCCGGATCGTGGTGGGCGGCGGGCATACCTACCGGACGCCGAACAACATCCTGGTGCTGACCGGCCCGCGAGCGAGCCGAGACACCACGCTCAATATCCTGGTCGAGCTGGGCGGACACTCCAGCGCCCCCGATGCGCCGCCCCATGGATCGTTCGTCCCCGGTCTCGATGTCAACTGGCACGTGTACGACATCTGGGGCACCCGGGACATCCAGGCCGTGGCGGGCGTCGGCTTCGACGGGCGCTATCAGACCAGCATGACCTTTCCCCGGGATACCGCAGATGCGGTGACCCTGTTCCCGTCCACGCTGGGGACCGAGGCAGTGGACTCGCTTAAGCAGATGCGGGTGGATCAGACCCAGTCCCTGGCACCGGCACAGCACGCGCGCACCGAGTCACGGACCCCCGACAGCCCGTGCGGAAACGGAACCCCGGGCGCGACCGTCAGCCTCACCTGTTCCTATCTGCTGCTTCCCGTTGCACCGTTCAAATCGCTCTCTACCGCGCTGGCTGACACCGGGGCTACGGCGGTGCCGGCCACCGTGGCCGCAATCGACCTGATTCAACCGATGCTGAGGGATTGGCACTACAGCGGTTTCGACCGGGTCCGGGATACCGTGGCGGCGATCCGCCGGATGCGGGACTGGAACAAGTCCCCGTGGTGGGCAGGCAAGAAGCATCACTACGCGATCAAACGGAGCCAGCACGGGAAACAGGTCGTGTTCCATACCACTGACGTCTGGCCGACGCTGGAACGGCGGCGCCACCGGATCTGGGAACACGAGCAGTTCGAGGGTTCGCCCACCCAGATTCTCAAGAAACACCTCTACCGGCCCACCGTGGGTGAGTTCACGGTGAGCAAGTGGGACTGGTTCGACCTGCTGACCTATGGGATTTCCAATCAGCCGCCCCGCGCGTCCCAGCTCCACGTCGGCATCGTGGTCCCTGCAATCAGGTTCCCGACCCGGTTCCCGGGGTTCCTGGAGTTCCAGTTCGGGCGCTACGGGCGTCAACTCCTGAAAGGCGAGCATCGGATTTCCTACGCCGCGGTCTGGACCACCCACTACAACTCCCGGCTCTCCTGGTATTTCAAGGGTGAGTTTGTCCGGCACCGGCGCGAGATCCTGCACGACCCCTCCGTCCGCGACCTGAACCTGGGCGGCGGCGTGTCGATTCTCGCGTCACTGGGACGCAAGGCGGGCATCCTGGGCAACCTGGCCAATTCGATTCGAATCCGGACGGGGCTGGTGCTGAATCCGCAAAGCAACGACGAGCTGTTCAGTCGAACCGGGTGGGAGATACAACTGACCGTGAGACAGTGAGAACTAATTGTGGGATTGTGGGATTGTGGGATTGTGGGATTGTGGGATTGTGGGATTGTGGGA
>JBDTTZ010000041.1:0-4532 GCA_040008015.1 Gemmatimonadota bacterium | reverse complement strand
GCGTAGGTATCCGACGGAAACGCGTTCGCTTCCATCGCGATGGCGCTTCGCTCCGGGGCCGGCTGGTAAAACGTCGCCAGCATGAGGTGGAGATTGACCGTGAGCGAGTTCATCATCACGACTTCGCCCGGGACCGCGCCTACCAGCCGCGCTCCGGAATCTCGAAACACTTCGTGGTATGACACCCAGGGCGTCGCCGCTTTCCAGTGCGCCTCGACGCCGAGCGTCGCCCAGTCATCCAGCTCCTGCTCCACCGCCTTGCGCGCGTCAAGCGGCATCAGGCCGAGCGAATTGCCGACGAAGTAGATATGGGGAGTGCCGTCAGGGCGGAGAGGAAAGGCAAAGCGCGCGCGGAATCCCCGGAGCGGGTCGTCCCTGTCCAGCCGCCGTGCCGCGGCTTCATCGAGAGCATAGCGGGCGGCTTTCGTGCCGCTCACTCAAAACGCTCCCGGGGGATGTTCAGGAACTCAAGCGCGGTGCCGGCCAGGAGCCGGTCCCGGGTGGCGGGACTCAGGTCGAGCATCGATTCGATCAGTTGGCCGGCCGGTTTCTCGCCGAGCGGGAAGGGAAAATCGGACCCCATCGCGACGCGTTCCGGGGTCATCAGCTTGAGCAACAGGCGGAGGGCGTCTTCATCGTGCACCAGGGAGTCCACGTAGAAGCGGCCGAGGTACTCGCGCGGGTTGACGCTGTTTTCTACCGCCACCAGGTCGGGGCGGACGTTGAACCCCCGCTCGATCCGGCCGATGGTACCCGGGAAACTGCCCCCGCCGTGGGCAAAGCAGATCCGGAGCCGGGGCAACCGTTCCAGGACTCCTCCGAAGATGACCGCGCAGATGGCGAGTGTCGTCTCCGCCGGCATGCCGACCAGCCAGGGCAGCCAATACCGCGGCATTCGCTCCTTCCCCAGCATATCCCACGGGTGCACGAACACCGCGGCGCCCAGCTCCTGCGCCGCCTCGAACACCGGGAACAGCTCCGGAGCGTCGAGGTTCGCGCGGTTCACGTGGCTGCCGATCTGGACCCCGGGAAAGCCCAGCTGCTGAACGCAGCGCTCCAGCTCGCGCACCGCCAGCTCGGGTCCCTGCATAGGCAGGGTGCCAAGTCCAACGAAGCGGCGGGGATGGGCCGCGACCGTCTCGGCGATGTTGTCGTTCAGCAGCTGGGCGAGGTCGGCGGCATGCTGCGGCCTGGCCCAATAGCTGAACATGACCGGGACCGTGGACAGCGCCTGCACCGATACGCCGTCGGCATCGCACTCTTCGATGCGGCGCGCGGGATCCCAGGAGTTATCGGAGACTTCGCGGAAAAACCGGCCATCGATCAGCATCCGGGCCCGGCAGGGCGCGTGATGCTCCATCGACATGAACCCGCCATACCCATATCGCTCCCGGAGGTCGGGGAGCGTATGGGGGAGGATGTGGGTATGGAGGTCGATCTTCATTGAATGATTGAAGATGTAAGATTGAGGATTGAGGATTGAAGTACCGGGTTGTTCAATCCGCAATCTTCAATCATCAATCATCAATTCTATTTCTTCGCTGCAGGGGTGGGCACCTGCATCACGTGGCCGCACTTGCGGCAGGTGCGCAGGCTCTCGTCCTGGTAAAAGGTCTCGATGATCGGCTTGAGCTGCTTGCCCAGGTCTTCGAGCTGGAAGGCGTTGTCGTAGAGCACCTCGCCGCATTTCTCGCAGAACCAACGCAGGTGATCCTGCTCGCTGTCGGCACGCTGCCGTTCGATCACCAGGCCCACCGTGTTGGCGGGCCGTTGCGGTGAATGGGGAATGCCGGCGGGGAGCAGAAACATCTCGCCCTCGCGGATCGGAATCTCCCGGGTGTTCCCGTCTTCGATAATCCGGAGGACGATGTCGCCCTCGATCTGGAAAAAGAACTCTTCGCCATCCTCGATGTGAAAATCCTTCCGCTGGTTGGGCCCGCCCACCACCATCACCATGAACTCGGCGTTCTGCCACACCATCTTGTTGCCCACCGGGGGCTTGAGCAGCTCGCGGTTCTCGGTGATGAACGCTTTGAGATTGATCGGCATGAGCGGCGGCATGGGAATTCCTCCAAGGAAGCTCTGGCGTGGATTTGACTGGACAAATCTACCAACCAATCGCAATATGAGGTATCCCGACCCGGTTGATCCATGTCCCCCCTGCGGTCCCAGCAGTCCCGCCTCCCGCGCGGCGTTGTGCCGCCCGGCCAGCTGGCCGATGCCCGGCTGCAATGCCACCATGCGGCGCAGATCCTGGTGTCGCTTGGCATATCGCTCCTGCCGCACCGGGAGGATGACAGCCACACCAACCTGGGCTGGGACCCGGAGCTGAGGGCGCTGACCACTCATCCGGTGCCCGGCACGGCACCTTTCCGGGGCGGATTGGCCATCGCTGAGCTGGAACTGCTGGTGGCGGGTGAGGGAATCAGCAACCGTATTCCCCTCGCCGGAAGAACCATCGCCGACGCGTGGCAATGGCTGCTGGCCGAAGTGAAAAAGGCGGGCGGGGATGTCAAACGGATGACCGACGCCAGGCATTACACCATCCCCTCCCACCCGGTGGCCGCGGGGGCGCCGTTCCAGCGCCAGCCTGCCGCCGCCTTTGCCGAGCTGGCGGCCTTCTATGGGTTCGCCGACTCGGTGCTCAAGGGACTGGTGGCGAGAAACCCTGGCGCCGCGGCAGTACGTTGCTGGCCGCACCACTTTGATATCGCGACCCTGATCACGCTTCCGCCCTCCGGGCCGGATGCGCGCACCGTGGGCGCCGGCCTCTCGCCCGGCGACGATTCGTATGCCGAGCCGTACTTCTATGTCACGCCGTATCCCTATCCACCCGTCGACCGGCTCGCCCGGTTGCCCTCGGGCCACTGGCACACCGCGGGATGGACCGGCGCCGTGCTCAAATCCACTGACCTGCTCTCCCGGACCGACGATCCGGAACAGCACACTGCATTGTTCTTCGACTCCGCCCTGGAATCCTGTCGTCAGGCCCTGGTTGAGGTATGATGAGCGCCGTTTCGTGGGATAGGCAGGGCAATCCTAAAGAGGAGCTGAATGCCTGATCGCTGGTACGACCTCGGCCCCCTGGAAGACTTTTCCCGCCAGCCGATCACGCCGGTCAAGATCGACCGGCTGGCCCTGGCGATCACCAACCGCGACGGTGAGTACGGGGCAATTTCCGGCGTGTGCAATCACGCCGGGGGCCCATTGGGAGAGGGGCGGCTGGATGGCGACTACGTGGTATGCCCCTGGCACAACTGGAAGTATCACCGCCGCACCGGGCTGGGTGAGCCGGGATACGAGGACGACGCGGCACCGAGCTATGCCGTCCGAGTGGAGCACGATCACCTCTGGGTAAACCTGGAGCCGCTCAGCAAGCGGAGCCGGGGCAAACACGATCCCCACCCGCTGGCTCGCAAAGTGAGCCGGGAGCCGGGGCCGATCCGGGTAGTAGGCATATCGACCACCGCCATGGATGCCGCCAACCCGCGGTACTCCGGGTCCGACGACCTGTTGCAGACCGCGCTCAATTTCGCCGAGATCTCCAACGGATGCGAGACTCGGTTCATCAAGCTCAACGATCTCAAGTTCCGTCATTGCGAGGGATATTATTCCAAGAGCGCGCAGGCCTGTACCTGGCCCTGCTCGATCACCCAGATGGATCCCGGGGATCAGCTGGACCGGGTGTACGAGGCCCTGGTTCACTGGGGAGACGTGATCCTGGTTTCCACTCCGATCCGCTGGGGATCGGCCAGCTCACTCTACTACAAGATGGTGGAGCGGATGAACTGCGTGCAGAACCAGGTCACCATCGCCAACCGGGTCCTGCTCAAGAACAAGGTGGCCGCCTTCATCATCATCGGCGGGCAGGACAACGTCCAGGCGGTGGCGGGGCAGATGATGGGATTCTTCGGGGAGGTAGGCTGCCAGTTTCCCCAGTTCCCGTATATCGCGCATACCCGTGGGTGGAGCGCCGAGGATATGGAGCGGAATGTGCAGGTGGTGAAGCACAGCGCCGAGCTTCGGGAAGCGGCCGAGGGCCTGGTCCAGCGTTCGGTGGGGATGGCCCAACTCCTGGTCTCCGGCGCCATGTCCCAGGGCGACCTGATGCGGGGAGGCCGCAAGGCGCACAAGCTGGAAATGGACGCACCCGGTTCCTCAACCTGATCAAGGAGATGGCATGAAGACCCTGCTCGGCCTGGCCCTGCTGGTCTCGCTCACGGGGACGCTCCATGCCCAGAAAAACAGTGAAGAGGCGCAACGGATCGCCAACCGCGAGAAGATGCGGAGCGCGCTCACGACCGCCGGCGTCAAGCTCGGCGTTGATTTTCGCCAGAGCGACCGGCAGCCTTTCAACTTTATCGGCTCGCTCGAGTCCGGACTCAAGAATGCCCAGAGCATCGAGATCCTGGTCATGATCGGCACCCGGGACGTCATCACCGTCCAGGCCTATCCCCACCTGCGGGGCGGCGGCTACATCAACGTGGGGCGGGCCGGCAACGGTACCGGGCTCATGCGCAAGCTGCTCGGCT
>JBDTTZ010000040.1:0-2472 GCA_040008015.1 Gemmatimonadota bacterium | reverse complement strand
GGAGGTCCAGGAATGATGCCGCCGGACCGGGGCCGTAGTTGATCCGGCGGTAGATTTCGTCGGAAATGATCCAGATCTGGTTCTTGTGGGCCCACTCGGCGATCGCCTTGAGCTCGGTCGCAGTATACACGGCGCCCGTTGGATTGCAGGGCGAGCAGAGGATGAGGCCTCGCACCAGCCGGTCGGTCTTCCGCTCCAGGTCCGCCACGCTGACCTTGAGTCCCCATTCGATGTCTCCAGGGACCAGCACCGGCTCCGCCCGGGAGAGATGCACGATCTGGGGATAGGAAACCCAGGCCGGCGCCGGGATCAGCACCTTGTCCTTGGGCCCGAACAGGGAGAAGCAGGCATTGAAAATTGACTGCTTCGAGCCGGAGCTGATGACGATGTTGTCGGAGTTGACCGGCCGGCCGCCGGACAGCAGCGAAAGGTGCCGGGCAATCGCGGCCCGGAGGTCCAGGATGCCGATGTTGGGGGGATAGCGGGTCATCCCCTTCTCGATGGCGGCCTCGCCGGCGTCCGAGATCAGGCTCGGGGTATCGAAGTCCGGCTCGCCCACGCCCAGGTCCAGCACGTCTTCTCCCGCCGCCTTCCGCCGCTTGGCCTCGTTGCTGATGGCGACGGTTTCGGAGGCTTTGAGATAGGCGAGATTGGATGAAAGCGGATCGGGCATGGACAGTCCGGTGAGTGATTGGAGAAGTAAGGGAAGTGGTGTAAAGGTTCAATCCCCAGCAGTCGAAGTCAACTCTGACTAACTTACCGCCAAGGCGCCACGGACGCTAAGGACCGCAAAGAGATTATTCTTATTGCTTGGCGCCCCTTTGCGTACTTCGTGTCTTTGCATTGAGCAGTTTGACCGGACGAATTGAAAACTGAGGGTATCATGGGATTTGAGGCGTTTCATATCAGCGAGCCGATCGCGGCGGCGCTGGAACAGGCAGGATTGCGGGCGGATCAGCCCCGAATGGCGGAGATCGTGCCGACAGCGGCCCGGGAGAACAACCTAGTCGTGGTGGCGCCTCCGGCCGCGGTGCACGCCATGGCCGGCCTGGCGGGAATACTGAGCGGGTTGGGGCAACACCCCGAACCCGGGTTCCTGTTGATCCTGGTCCACGAATCCGCCCTCGCGGAATGGGAACGAGTGACGGGCTACCTCGCCTCCGCCGCCGGGATTCCATTCCACGCCGTTCGCAGCATCACCCGCGCAATCAGAGTGGTAGGTCAGGCCGGAGCCAGCCCTGAGCGAAGCGAAAGGGTGCCTGACCCATCCCTCCCCGACCTCCGGGTTCTTATCTCCACTCCCGCCGCCGCCCTCACCCTCATGCAGCGCTCGGCCCTCAAAGCCGAACGACTCAGCAGTATCCTCCTCGGCTTCCCCGAACAGTGGTCCTCTGACCCAGCCCTCCCGGCCATCATGCAGGACGTGGGGGAGATTCAGCGCGTGGTCTACACCGCTGAGCTTGGTGCCGTGCAGGACCTGGTCGAGCGCTATGTGCGCCGGGGGCTGACCGTCCCGCTCCCGGTACCCCAGGCGCTTGGAAGGATCCGCACCGTCGTGACCCCATGGACCCGGCGCCAGGAAACTGCGGAAGCCGTCATTGATCTGCTCGACCCGGCCAGCGCCGTGGTCTGGACCCGGTTTGCTGGTGCCGAGCTGGGACCGGCGCCGATTCCCGGCATCGACATCGTCACCACCCCCCCAGAATCGGCTCCACTCATCATTGCCTGGGATCTGCCGGAGCCGGCCGACCTGGTGCTGCTTGCCGCGGCGGGTCCCGTCGTCTTGTTAGTGCCGCCGGGAACCGGCGGATGGGTTTCCCATATCGCTCCAGAGTCACGGGCCCTGCGGCTTCCCAGCGCGGCCGACTCGGTCGCCGCGGCCGCCGCCGCGCACCGCTCCACCATCAGCGCAGCCCTGGAGTCCGCGACGCTGGACGGCGGCCTGCTCGCGCTGGCGCCCCTCTTCGACCAGCACGATCCCGCCACGGTGGCCGCGGCGCTCTATCAGCTCTGGCTGGAACAGCCCGCTCCGCAGGCACCCGCCGCCCTTCCGGCCGGTCTCGAGGCCGCAACCGCGCGGCTCTGGTTGAGTGTGGGCAAGAAGGACGGGGCGGGCCCCAACGATTTTGTCGCCATGTTGACCAAGGACGTGGGGATGGAGCGGGGCAAGATCGGGAAGGTCGAAGTACGGGAGTTGTATTCGCTGGTGGAGGTACCGGCGATGGAGGCGGAGTCGCTGGTGGGAAAGATTACGGGTCAGAGCGTGCGGCGGCGGCGAATCACGGCACGGATCGATCGTGGGGGCAAACCCCGGGGAACCACAGCTCCGCAGCGCTGAGGCTGTCATTCCGAAGGAGCAAAGCGACCGAGGAATCTCAAAGTTGGATTCCCTTAAGGTCGTGACAAATCCACCGTTGAGATCCCTTGTGTCTTGTCCGCGCAGTATTTTGGAGTTGGGAGGAGCCCGTTTCC
>JBDTTZ010000039.1:0-2810 GCA_040008015.1 Gemmatimonadota bacterium | reverse complement strand
ATGCGGGCGAGGGTCTGGGCCAGGAGGGTCTTGCCGGTGCCGGTGGGGCCGAGGAGCAGGATGTTGGACTTGTCCAGCTCGACATCGCTCTCCCGACCGCCGCTGCCCGCGTTGATGCGCTTGTAGTGGTTGTAGACCGCGACCGCGAGGGTCCGCTTGGCCCGCTCCTGCCCGATCACGTACTGGTCCAGCACGTCCTTGATCTCGGAAGGCGTGGGGACCTGGGTGATCGCGTCGGCGACCTCGCGCTCTTCATCCTCCGCCAGGATCTCGTTGCAGAGGGTGATGCACTCGTTGCAGATATAGACCGAAGGGCCCGAAATGAATTTCCGGACCGAGTCCTTCGATTTGCCGCAGAACGAGCAGCGGAGATGCTTGTCAGTCGACATCGTAGGGATCGTTCGCCTGTCGGAGCGGGGAAGTTGGATTGAAAGGTGGACCCCGAGGGGGGGAGCGTCAAGAGGCGCCGGACTGGCGCCTCGCGGGAGGCCCTTAACCCTTTGTTTCCTTGTCTTTAACCTGCCCCAGCTTGGCCACGACGCTATCGATAATTCCGTACGCCTTGGCCTCCTCGGCGCTCATGAACCGGTCCCGGTCCATGTCCCGCTCGATGGTCTCCAGCGGCTGGCCCGTGTGCAGGGCGTACAACCCGTTGATCTTGGCGCGAAGATAGAGAATCTCGCGGGCCTGGATCTCGATGTCGGCCGCGGTGCCCGAGGTGCCGCCCGACGGCTGGTGAATCATGATCCGGGCGTGGGGCAGCGCGCTCCGCTTGCCTTTGCTGCCGGCGGCCAGCAGGAACGATCCCATCGACGCGGCCATCCCCATGCAGATGGTGTTGACCGGCGCGCGGAGGAACTGCATGGTGTCGTAAATCGCCATGCCGCTGGAGACGATGCCGCCCGGGGAGTTGATATAGAGGTAGATGTCCCGCTCCGGGTTGTCCGCATCCAGAAACAGCAGCTGGGCAATGATGATGTTGGCGACATCGTCATTGATGGGCGACCCGAGAAAGACGATGCGATCCATGAGCAGCCGCGAGAAGATGTCGTAGGTCCGCTCGCCGCGGCTGGAACGCTCGATGATGTAGGGCGGGTACAGTGTTGCCGTGGGTTTCACGCGTTCACCTCTTCAACGGTGGACTGCTCCAGCAGAAACTTGAAGGTCTTCTCTTCGGTCAGCGCGCGCTGCAGCTCGCCCAGCCGGTTGGATTTCTGCAGCGTGGCGTAGAACTGGCCGGCCGGGACCTGGCGGGCCGACGCCATGGTCGCGATCCGCTCGTCCAGCTCGCTTTCCGACGCCTTGAGATCGTTGGCGTCGATCACCGCTTCGAGCACCAGCTCGCGGCGGACCTGCGCCTCGGCCACCGGGCGGAACTCGCCGGCGAAGTTCTGCAGCTGGGGCTCCGGAATCTCGTAGGCCTGGGCGTATCCCTTGATCACCCGGTCCACCAGCGAAGCGGGCGCCGTGATGTTGTTGGCGGCCACCAGCTGCTCCACCAGCTGCTCGCGGACCCGGGCGTCGGCTTCCCGCTCCGCGTCTTTCTCCAGGTCGGCCTTCACCGCGTCGCGCAGGGCGGCGAGGTTCTCGAACTCTCCCACCTCGCGGGCGAAGTCGTCGTCCAGCGCCGGCAGCTCCTGCCGCTTCACCTCGAGCAGCGAAACCTTCACCTTCCGGGTCTGGCCTCTCCGGGTCTCATCGGCATGATCCTCGGGGAACTTGACCTCCCCGTCCGACGTCTCGCCGGGCAGCATCCCCATGATCCGCTCCTCGAGATCGGGAATGGTCTGGCCCGAGCCCAGCACCAGCGAGTAGGGCTGGGGAGTTCCGGTTCCCTCGTCGTCGGCGGTGGCGACCTCGACCCGCACCATGTGGCCCGGCGAGGGCTTCTCCCCTTCCACCGGGAGCCAGCGCGCCTTCTGCTCCTGGAGGGCGCGGAGCCGTTCCGTCACGTCGGCCTCGCTTACCGCGGGCAGCTGCCGCTTGAGGGTGAAGCCACCCACCCGGCCCAGCGTAATCGCCGGCTTCACTTCGACGTGCAGTTCGAACTCGATGGCGCCGGCGTCGTCGAATTTCAGATTGTGAATGTGGGGCTGGGCCACCGGCTTCAATCCATGGGTGGACTGCGCCGCCTCCCAGCTTTCCCGGATGACCTCTTCCAGCACGTTCTGCCGGATGGCCTCCTCGAACCGTTTGCGGATGACCGCTTCGGGCGCCTTGCCGGGCCGGAACCCCGGAAGCCGGGCGCGCTTGGCATAGTAGCGCACCGCCTTTTCCTCGGCGGCTTTGACCCGGTCGACGGGGACCGTCACCTGGAGGGACGCCGACGCGGCATCTTCTTTGGTCTTCTGAATGGTTATGTCGGTCATTGGGGGGCAAATTTAGTCGGGGAAGCGATCTGGGTGAATCCCACCGGAGAATGGGGATTGGGGTATTGGTGTTCTGAGGCTATCTCTATAGGTCATGCCAAGTGTCCTGGTGGTTGACGATGATCAGGGGGTTCGCCGAGCCCTCCGCAAGATTCTCGAGCGCGGGAACCTCACGGTGATCGAGGCCGACTCGGCGCAGGAGGCGTTTGCGGTGATGGACCGGGGCGAAACGATCAACGCCGTCGTGAGCGACGTGCTGATGCCGGAGATGAGCGGACTCGCGTTCTACGATGAGCTGCTGCGTCGGTCGCCGGGGCTCAAGGGGCGGGTGGTTTTCCTGACCGGCGCCGCCCAGGATCCCATGGTGCAAGGTCCCATCGAGCAGCGGGGCGTGCCCCTCATTTCCAAGCTTCACGACCTGATGCTGGTGCTGGATGCGGT
>JBDTTZ010000038.1:0-2490 GCA_040008015.1 Gemmatimonadota bacterium | reverse complement strand
CCCGCCGAGCTCTCGGTCATCATCCGGAGTGCCGTGGTCCAGATGCTCAAGCGAACCGGCGGCAACAAGAGTGAAGCGGCTCGGCGCCTGAGTATCTCGCGGCCGCGGTTGCAACGACTACTGGAAGGAAAGGCCGATGACGACGACCTGTAGCAATCGCGCTGACTTTTCAAGGCCAGGAGTTCATATGCGAGTCGGTTTCAAATCCATGCTGCTGGCAGGCGCCCTGGCTTTCATGGCCGCCTGTTCCGACGGCACCAATCCCAACGACGGCGGGCCCCGCCCGGCCGACTCGCTGACTATCCTCACCCTGGCCCAGGGTCATCCGCCTCTGGCCGCCCAAAGCGTCACCTTCTGGGCCCGCTACGATCAGGACACCGAAGGTCGAATTGATTTTCAAACCAGCCCGACCGAGACTGAAGAGTACCTCAAGTTCAAGGTTCCGCAGCATTCCCTGATGAGATTCCCCGACGGGACTGCATTCGCGACCGGGGATTCCGTCCTGATCACCATCACCGTGATCAACGCGGATAGTCTCTATTTCGACTTCCAGCCTCACGGCCTCAAGTTCAGCCGGGGCAAGCCAGCGGAATTGACCCTGGAATACAACCATGCCGGCAGTACCATTGAGGGCGATTTCAACGATGACGACCAGGTCGACGCCCAAGACGCCCTGATCGAGATCCAGCTCAAGGTCTGGGTGCAGGAGACGCCGGGAGGTCTCTTCGCGCCTCTCACCGGCATCCTGGAGGTCGAGTTCGACGAAGTACAGGCCGAGATCTCCGGCTTCAGCCGCTTCGCCCTGGCGTACTGAGCATCGTGACCACTGACCAGCCGTCTTCGTCCTCTCCCGATCCAGCAGGGAACATGCGGAACCTGCTGAGCCAGGGCCGTTTCCCTGAGGTGCTGGCGGAGTTTCGCCAGCTCCAGGGAAGGAACCTGCCACCCGACGCGCTGCTCCTCGCCGCCACCGCCGCCACCCGGCTGGGGGATTTCGGCCTCGGCACATCTTCCGCGACCGCTGCGCTGGATCGGTTCCGTTCCCGGGCGGACGACGATGGCCGGATGCGATCGCTCAACCTCCTTGGCGTCATCTCGTTTGAGCGCGGCCAGCTCGACCAGGCCGAGCAGTGCTTCACCCAGTCGCTGGAGCTGGCCCGGAAACTGGACGACAACCTGATGATGGCCCGCGCCAGCAACAATCTCGCGTCCTTCATGTACCTGCGGAACGACACGATGGGGGCGCTTACCCTGTTCCGTTCGGCGCTGTTGAGCTATCAGCGCATGGGCGATCGCCGCGGCATGGCCGAGTCCTACCACAACCTGGGCATCATTTTCCGGGAGATGGAGGCGTGGGTGGACGCGATGGACGCCTCGGAGCGCGCGCTGCGCCACGCGGAGCAGGTCGGGGAGCCGGGGCTGCTGGGGCTCGCCGCGACCGGCCGCGCCGAGATCAGCGTGGCCCGCGGTGAGCTGGACATGGCGCAACCGGAGCTGCTGCGGGCGGCGCAACTGGCCCGCGCTGCGGGCGATTCCCTCGGAATCATCGAGGTAGGCCGGGTCCAGGCGCTATGGTACCTCGGTCGCAACGAGTATCTGAAGGCAGGGGATGAAGCAGAGAAGGCGCGCGCGGCCGCGGAGCAGGACCGGGCGGCGGTGCTTCAGGCGGAGTGTGCCGCCGTCGCGGCCCGCGCCTGGAAGCTGCTCGGGATTCCCGAGAAAGCCGAGACCCGCCGACAGGAGGCAGCCCAGCTGTTCCAGGCCCAGGGCGCCAAACGTCGCCTGGAAGAGTTTGAGCGGCTCTGGCAAATCCTCCGTTAGCGACTGACCCCGCGAAGTGCGATACCGCTCAAAACCGGGGGTGAAGCAGTCATGTACACCGTATCAATATCTCACATACCAGGCCTGAATGCAGCCACTTCATGCAACATTTTGCCGCTCGTTATTGCCCAATTCTGCAAGCTCGACGTAAATCCTTCCAAATGCCTCGGTAATGCCCTGGAGATACCAGGTCGTAAGGCCGGGGCAGTGTGGTCCGCCAGTTGCCTAGTGTATGAGCGGTCAACGATGCAAACGCTCACAACTGGTGATACCATGCGGCACAAAGGCCTGGCGGCTTCCCTCGCGATTCTTGCGCTGTTCGGCTGCAGTGATTCGTCCCAGCCGAACCTGGATGTTACTCGGGACCCATCGAACATCGATGTGCTTCGGCTCAATCCCTCAGCCCCGGCGCTTGAGACCGATAGCGTCAGCTTCTATGCTGTAAGCGGCAAAGACCGGTATGCCGAGATCTATTTCGACAGTGCCGGCGTGAGAACCAATCGATTGCTGCGGTTTGACGTCAGCAAGAACTCCCTGTATCGCTACCCCGACGGTAGCCGGATTCACGGAGGCGATTCATTGCTCATCACGGTTCGGATCACGGATCCGGCCACGCTGGCCTTTGATTTTGAGCCCGCCGGGCTGAAATTCTCGACCTTTGTACCCGCC
>JBDTTZ010000037.1:0-2000 GCA_040008015.1 Gemmatimonadota bacterium | reverse complement strand
TGATCAGGTTGGAGTTGAACCCGCCGGCCAGCCCCCGGTTCGAGGTGAGCAGGATGACGGCCGCCCTCCTGGGGCCGCCCTTGTTCGGCGCGGCCGGCTGGCTCAGGAGCGGGAACTGCTGGGCCAGCTCCGGCGTCACCAGGTCCGAGATCACCTGCTTCAGCGCCTCGGCGTACGGCCGCGCACCAACCACGCGGTCCTGCGCCCGCTTCAGCTTCGACGTGGCCACCAGCTCCATCGTTTTGGTGATCTTGCGGGTATTGGTGACGGACCGAATCCGTCCCTTGAGAGCGCGCGCCTTGGCCATTACTCGGCCACGAACATCGATTTAAAGGTACTGATCGCGGCCTTGAGCTTGTTGCTCAGCTCATCGTCCAGCGCCTTCTTGGTGCGGATGCCGTTGAGAATGTCGGGGTGCACCGAGTCGAGATAGGACAGGAAATCCTGCTCCCATTTCCGGATCTGCTTCACGTCGATATCGTCGAGATGTCCGTTGGTCACCGCGTAAATGATGGCGACCTGGCGCTCGACCGGGACCGGCGCGTACTGCGGCTGCTTCAGCACCTCGACTGTCCGGGCACCGCGGGCCAGCTGGCGTTGGGTTGCCGCATCCAGCTCGGAGCCGAACTGGGCGAACGCTTCCAGCTCGCGGTACTGGGCCAGCGCAAGCCGAAGCGGGCCGGCGACCTGCTTCATCGCCTTGATCTGGGCGTTGCCGCCGACCCGGCTGACGCTGATACCGGCGTCCACCGCGGGGCGGACGTTGGAGTAGAAAAGATCGGTGGTGAGAAAGATCTGCCCGTCGGTGATCGAGATGACGTTGGTCGGGATGTAGGCCGAGACGTCGCCCGCCTGGGTCTCGATGATGGGCAATGCGGTCAGCGACCCGCCGGGCTTCTTGATCCGGCTATCCAGCTTCACGGTATCCGGGTCTTCGGAGATCTTGGCGGCGCGCTCCAGCAGGCGGCTGTGAAGATAGAACACGTCACCCGGATACGCCTCGCGACCCGGGGGCCGGCGAAGAATCAGCGAGAGCTGCCGGTATGCGGCGGCCTGCTTGGAAAGGTCGTCGTACACGCAGAGCGTGGGGCGCCCGTCGTTGTACATGAAATGCTCGGCGATCGCGCAGCCGGAGTAGGGCGCGATGAACTGGAGCGGCGCCGGCTCCGACGCGGACGCCACCACCACGATGCTGTACTCCATGGCGCCGGCCTGCTTCAGCTTCTCCACTACCGTCGCCACGGTGGACCGCTTCTGGCCGATCGCGACATAGACGCAGACGACGCCGGCGCCCTTCTGGTTGATGATGGTATCGATCGCGATGGCCGTCTTGCCGGTGCCCCGGTCGCCGATGATCAGCTCGCGCTGGCCCCGGCCGATCGGGATCATCGAGTCGATGGCCTTGATGCCGGTCTGCAGCGGCTCCTTCACCGGCTGCCGCACGATGATGCCCGGAGCGACCATCTCGACCTGTCGGGTGGTGCTGGTCTGGATGGGTCCCTTGCCATCAACCGGCCGGCCCAGCGCATCAACCACCCTTCCCAGCATGGCATCGCCGACCGGAACCTCGAGCAGCCGGCCGGTGCCCCGCACCTCGTCGCCTTCCTTGAGCTTCAGGTAGTCGCCCAGAATGGCTGCGCCGACGTTGTCCTCTTCCAGGTTGAGCACCAGGCCCATCACCGTCTCGCCGGTCTCCGAGACGGTGAACTCGAGCATCTCGCTCGCCACCGCTGATTGGAGACCGTAGATCCGGGCGATACCGTCTTTCACCTCGAGCACGGTGCCGACTTCCTTGACGTCAACTGAGCCGAGATCCGCCGATTCGATTTCACGAAGCAGCACGTCCTTGAGTTCGCCGGGGCGCAGAATGGATTCAGTGGCCATGGGTCAGGGTGCCAGAGTGGAAAAGGGGGCCGTCTTGCCGCTTGTGAAAAATATCACAAAGGCAGGATGAAGGCAATATAGGGGTGACAAGATAAGCCATTCCGGCGGGGCGAACA
>JBDTTZ010000036.1:0-6877 GCA_040008015.1 Gemmatimonadota bacterium | reverse complement strand
GGTAAAGCGGCATGTCCATCACGCTGCCACGCTGCACGCCGGTCTGGTTCCGGTACGGGCCATCGGGGTACACCTCCCCCGCGTGGTACCCATCATCGTTCGGATCCGAATAGATGATGCATCCCACCGCCCCGTGCTCGCCGGCGACCTTGGGCTTGATCCCGCGCCATGAGCCCCCGTACCGCGCGATCACGATGGCGCCCTTAACCGAAATCCCCCGTGCCTCGAGCGAGTCATAGTCGGCCGGGATCCCATAGTTCACATAGACCAGCGGCGCGGTGACATCGCCATCGATGGAGTAGGCATTGAAGGTCGGGAGCTGCTCGCGTTGCTGATTCGAGGTCGGATCCACCGCCAGTGCCGGCTCCTGGAGGGTCGCGCGGAAACGGGTCGGCGCCACCAGCTCGACGATCCTTTCCCGCGGAGTCGGGAAGAGGACTTCAAAGCTCTCGATCTCGGCGGGAAGTCCCCAGGAGCGAAACCGAGCCAGGATCCACTCCGCGTTATCGCGGTCGTACGCGGAGCCGAGGTGGTGAGGCCGGGCCGAAAGCCGGCGCATGTACTCGCGCATGCTGTCGGGGGACGGAATAGCCTGGAATTTTCCTTCCCACTCCCGCTCGACCCGCGAGGATGCGGCGTCGTAACCCCGGAGGATCGAGTCCGGGTTGGGCCCGGGGGTGAAAACGAGAAGAGCGCCCACGGCGAACAGCGGGTAACGAAGCGGCATCGAAAGCCTCCAGAAGTGAACTGGCAAAGCTACTGAGCGATGGGTATGTTGGCGAATCCTGTTCCGGAGAGAACCCCCCATGTATCGTGGCATTGCTTATCTCGTCATCGCCCTGTTGACGGTGGGCTGCACCAAAAAGCCGGCGGCCAATACCGCGCAGGATACCCTGACTCGCCGCCAGAAAGACAGCGCCATCGGCGCTTCCGCCATTCCCGGGGCGCAGGGAGTTCGCGGGGCCATGAGGGCGGCCGATACGGCCGCGGCGCAGAACGCCGTGATCGATTCGACCGGAGCGGCGATTCCTTGATTTCCGGTCCTCCCGGGTAAATCTTTCTGTCCCATTTCGTTACCGCATTTTCGCCCCGGGGATTCATGGCCTCCAGCACCGCGCCGGCCGCGGCCAGATCAATACCATCCGGGCTCTCCCGCGAGCAGCTGCTCGAGATCTATTACTTCCTCCGGCTGACGCGCTCCCTCGAGGAACGGCTGGTCAATCTCTACCGCCAGACCAAGGTGATCGGGGGATTGTTCCGGTCGCTGGGCCAGGAGGGAGAGAGCGTCGGATGCGCCTACGCACTGGACCGGACCCGGGGCGACATGCTCTCCCCGCTGATCCGAAACCTCGGCGCCATGCTGGTGCAGGGAGCGACCCCGCTGGAAATCCTGCGGCAGTATATGGCCAAGGCTGGGAGCCCGACCCGGGGCCGCGAGTTGAACATTCATTTTGGCGACCTGGAACGGGGCTTCATCGGTCAGATTTCCCACCTCGGCGACATGGTCCCCGTCATGGCCGGTGTGGCCCTGTCGTTCAAGATGCGGAAGCAGCCCCGCGTCGCGCTGGCCTACGTGGGAGACGGGGCCATGAGCACCGGCGCCTTCCATGAAGGCATCAACATGGCGGCGGTGCAGCGACTTCCCCTGGTCATCGTCTGCGAGAACAACGGGTGGGCCTACTCGACGCCGACCTACAAGCAGACCGCGGTGAAACAACTGGCGGACAAGGCCAAGGCATACGGGATCCCCGGCATTCGCGCCGACGGGAACGACGTGCTGGCGTGCTACGAGGTAACGAAGCAGGCGGTCGAGCGGGCCCGCACCGGTGGCGGGGTGACCCTGATCGAGTTCGTGACCTACCGCAGGAAGGGCCACGCCGAGCACGACAACCAATCGTACCAGCCGAAGGAACAGATCGCCGAGTGGGAGAAGAACGACCCAGTGGATCGCTACGTGAATACGCTGAAGGAAAGTGGCTGGGCCAACGCGGGTGACCTGACGGCCGTCGAGCAACGGGTTCAGCGAGAGCTCGATGCAGCAGTAACGCTGTGCGAGAACGAGCCCCTCCCGCCGCCGGCCAGCGCTCTCAATGACGTTTACGCTCAGGCTGGGGCGGTTGAGACCGAATGGTACCGAAGGACTGAGGACTGAGGACCAAGGACTGAGTGCTGAGTATTTCGGCCCGGATTTCGGGGCAGGTTAGTCCTCAGTGTCCTCAGTCCTCAGCACTTTGTAAGAGTCCTAAGCACTTTAAGGAGTCTTGAATGCCTGAAGTGACATACCTGGAAGCTTTAAGGCAGGGGATGTGGGAGGAGATGGAGCGCGATGAGCGCGTCTTCATTCTTGGGGAGGACGTCGGGAACTACGGCGGCGCGTTCAAGGTGACGGAAGGATTCATCAAGAAATTCGGCGAGCAGCGGGTGATCGACACGCCCATCGCCGAGGCGGCGATCGTGGGTGCGGCGGCGGGGGCGGCCCACATGGGCCTGAGGCCGATCGCGGAGATGCAGTTTATCGATTTCATCTCCTGCGCCTACGACATGCTCACCAATTACGTCGCGACCGCGCGCTACCGGGCGGGCCTGCCGACACCGATGGTGGTTCGCGGCCCTTCGGGCGGTTACGTGCGGGGCGGCCCCTTCCATTCCCAGAATCCGGAAGCGGCGTTCCTCCATACGCCGGGACTCAAGATCGTCTGCCCCGCCACCGCGCGGGACGCCAAGGGGCTGATCAAGAGCGCAATCCGGGACGATGACCCGGTGCTCTACTTCGAGCACAAGTTTCTTTATCGCCGGATCAAGGAGGACCTGCCGGAGGGGGAAGAGATCCTGACCCCGATCGGCAAGGCCCGAATGGCTCGTGAAGGGAAGGATCTCACCATCATCACCTGGTCGGCGATGGTGTTCAAGGCGCTGGAAGCGGCGGAACAATTGGAGAAGGAAGACGGGCTCTCGGTCGAAGTGCTGGACCTGCGTACCTTGCTCCCGATGGACGACGAGGCCATCATGGCGAGCGTGCGGAAGACCAGCCGGGTGCTGATCGCGCACGAGGACACGCGGACAGGGGGCGTGGCGGGAGAGATCACCGCGCGGATCAACGACCAGGCGTTCGAGTGGCTGGATGCGCCGGTGAAGCGGGTCGCGGCGCACGATGTTCCGCTTCCCTACGCGCCGACGCTGGAGGATTTTGTCTTGCCACAGGCACAAGATCTAACAAAGGCTTGCCGCTGGCTTGCTGCGTACTAGGCGAACGAGGCGGACGACCAAAGTGGCTGTCAGTCTTGAGATTCCTCGGGCTACGCCCTCGGAATGACAACTGGGCGGGACTGACGGCCCGACCGCCTGATTCGGGAACCAAACTGAACTGGAGTGACAGATGGCGCGTGTAGACGTGATCATGCCTCAAATGGGCGAGTCCATCGCCGAAGGCACCTTGTCGCGCTGGATGAAAAAGCTGGGCGACGAGGTCAAGCGCGATGAGCCGATTTTCGAGATTTCCACCGACAAGGTCGACGCCGAGATTCCCTCGCCGACCGCGGGAACCCTGGCCGAGATCCTGGTACAGGAAGGTCAGACGGTTCCGGTGCAGACTGTCGTCGCGCGGATCGAAACCGAGAAGGGTGCGGCGGCTTCGGTTCCGGCGCCGAGTGCACCGGCGCCGGCGGCAACGGCAGCACCCGCGGCACCAAAGGCCGAGCCCGCGAAGGCGGCGGCAGCCCCAGCACCGGCCGCCTCGACCGCCCCGTCCGCTTCAATGTCGGGCACGGAGGCCCGACCTACGACGGAGGCCCGGCCTGCGAATGAGACCGCCGACGAGCGCCTGCGCCGCCGCTCCACGCCCCTGGTGCGCAAGATGGCCGCCGAGCACCAGCTGGACATCGGGACCATTCCCGGCACCGGCCATGCCGGGCGAGTCACCAAGAACGACCTGCTTGGTTGGCTGGAAACGAAGCCGGCCACGTCGGGCACGGAGGCCCGATTGACCGCGTCGGGCACGGAGGCCCGACCTACCGCTCCCAGAGTGGACCCGTGGCCCGGCGACCGGGTCGAGCCCTGGTCCCGGATCCGGAAGCTCACCGCGGATCACATGATCATGTCCAAACGGGTGTCGGCCCACGTCTCCAGCTATTTCGACGTGGACTACACCCACATCTCTCAGCTCCGGGCAAAGAAAAAGAAAGAATACGCCGAGCGCGGGGTGAACCTCACCTACCTCGGCTTCATCACCAAGGGGGTGGCCGACAATATCCGGAAGCACCCGGTGGTGAATGCCGCCGTCTCCAACGACGCCACGATCTTCCGCCAGGAAATCAACATCGGTATTGCCGTGGCACTGGACTGGGGGCTCATCGTGCCGGTCATCAAGCACGCGGATGAGCTCTCGCTGATCGGCGTCGCTCGCGCGATCGCCGACCTGGGCGAGCGGGCCCGCACCAAGAAGCTGAATCCGGACGACGTGCAGCGCGGCACCTTCACTATCACCAATCCCGGCGTGTTCGGGGGCGTGATCGGGTTTCCGATCATCAACCAGCCCCAGGTTGCCATCCTGGGCGTGGGCGGGATCAGCAAGCAGCCCGCGGTGATCACCCTGCCCGACGGTACCGATACCATCGCCATCCGGACCAAGGGCATCATTTCCATGACCTATGATCACCGGGTCGTGGACGGCGCGGACGCCGATCGCTTCCTGGCCGACGTGAAGAAGACCCTCGAGGCGTTCCCGGAGAGTGCCGTCTGACCACGCGCACGTTGAGTGTCGCACGGGTGAAGGTGTCGCCCGACCGCGAGCCGGAGTACCTGGCCGCGATTCGCGAGTTGGCTGCGCTGGCTGCCCGCCGTAACCAGCAGATCTGGGTGTTCCGGAGCCGGCAGGATCCGCAGACTTTCCTCGAGTTCAGCGAAAGCCCCACTACCATGTCGCACCGCAACGTGGCCTCGCGCACTCCGGACGAGTTGCGGCTGGAGCAGCGGCTGCATAACGCTGCGGCCTACGACCATACCGCGGCCGACCTGTGGGAAGAGGTTCCCCTGGCCGTCGCGACCAGCGAAGAAACGGAGCACTAGATGTCGGGACGCACGATCACGGTAAACGGGGACGAGTGGACGGTGAGCCATAGCGGCCGGGTGACCCAGTACGCCCGCGACGAGTTCGGGCTGCTGTTCACCAAGGGGCGCGGTGAGCAGCGGGAACGGCGGGTGATGCGTTTTTCGCCCATGGGGGCCCGGAGCCCGGAGCTGGCCCTGGCTGAGCTGAGCGATCAGAAACTGCGGAGCTACTTCGCGATGTCCCAGCCGGCGTGGACCTCGCCGGAGACCGGCTACAACACCTGACGGCTCCTGCCTGCATCGATCTCCATCTTCATTCGACGGCGTCCGATGGAGAGTGCCTCCCCGCCCGGGTCGTTGCCCGGGCGGCGGAACTGGGCCTGTCCGTCATCGCGCTGACCGATCACGACTCGGTGTGCGGAGTTCCGGAGGCGGTAGGGGAAGGGAAGGCGCGTGGTGTCCGGGTGATCGGTGGCTGCGAGTTCTCGGTCACCGCGCCCTGGGGCGAAATGCACCTGCTCGGCTACTTTCTCTATCCGGACTCACCCGGCCTCGAGGAGTTTCTCACGCTGAACCGCACCCGGCGACTGGCCCGGGCGGGGGAGATGGTCCACCTGCTGAACAAGCTTGGGGTGGCGATCACGCTGGAGCAGGTTCTCACCGAATCGGGCGACGGGTCGGTCGGGAGACCCCACGTCGGCCGCGCCCTGATCCGGATCGGAGCCGCCCGCAGTCTCAACAACGCCTTCGATCGCTACATCGGGCGGGGCCGGCCGGCGTACGTCGCCAAGCAGCTGCCCCCGTTCCAGGAAGTCTGCACCCGGATCCGGGAAGCCGGCGGCGTCAGCAGCGCGGCCCACCTCAAGGACCGGGGAACCCGCACCTGCCTCCAGCGGTTCAAGGACGCGGGACTCGACGCTGTGGAGACTCGGCACCCGAGCCACGATCCCGATGTCCGCGCGACGCTGACCGATCTGGCCCGGGAGATAGGCCTCCTTCGCACCGGCGGCAGCGACTGGCACGGGGACGGATTGGCGGGTGAGAGTCACGGCCCCATGGGGTCCCAGGAAGTGCCATTCGAATGGCTGGGCGCGCTGGAGGCACGGTCGCGCGAACGCCAAAACCATTAACCTCATACCATGCCATACACCTTCGATTTCAAGGGCAAAGTAGTTCTGGTCACCGGCGTCGGCCGGACCGGGCAGATCGGACACGCCATCGCCGAGGCATTCGGCCGGGCCGGTGCTTCATTGGTCGCCGCGGACCGCAACGCGGTCGCGGTGGCGGAGCGGGTCAAGGAGTTTCGGGCGCAGGGCCTCGATGCCCACCCCGTGGCCGGGGACCTTACCGAGCCGGACATGGCCGCGCTGGCCGTGGAGACCGCCCTCAAGCATTACCATCGGCTGGACGTGCTGG
This sequence comes from Gemmatimonadota bacterium, assembly GCA_040008015.1. Lineage (GTDB taxonomy): Bacteria > Gemmatimonadota > Gemmatimonadetes > Gemmatimonadales > GWC2-71-9 > DASYPP01. Next base: position 415 of record JBDTTZ010000036.1, on the reverse strand, counting down.
TGAACGTGGCGGGCGGGCTTACGACCTATGGCGGTCTGGAGACGATCGGCCCGGACGGGTTCGACCGCGAAGTGGCGATCAATCTGAAGACCACCTACCTGATGTCCCAGGCCTGTATCAACCCGCTGGCCGAGGCGAAAGGCTGCATCGTCAACTTTGCGTCGGCTGCGTTGGTGGATCCGGCGCCAAACATGTCGGTGTACACCGCGGCCAAGTGGGGTGTGGCGGGATTCACCCGGAGCCTGGCGGCGGAGGTCTGGCCCCGCGGGGTGCGGGTCAACGCGATCGCTCCGGCCATGGTGCGCACGGTGGACAACGTCGCCAGTGCGGGTGAGGGCGGTCAGTTCGTGGAGATGAAGGACATCACGGCCGCGGTGATGTTCCTGGCCAGTGATGCCGCCCAGGCCATCACCGG
>JBDTTZ010000035.1:0-8842 GCA_040008015.1 Gemmatimonadota bacterium | reverse complement strand
CGCTGGGCGAGGAGCGGTTCCACTGGCTCTACAAGCTGATGACGATGAGCGCGGCTGATTTCCTGAACGAGTGGTTCGAGTGTGAGCCCCTCAAGGCGACCAAGTCGGCGAGCGGCATCATCGGCACCTTCCTGGGGCCGCGCTCGCCGGGCACCGCCTACGTGCTGCTGCATCACTATATGGGCGAGATCGACGGCGCCTTCCGGGCCTGGGGCTTTGCCAAGGGCGGCACCGGCGCCATCAGCGAATCGATCGCCTCCGCCGCGCGGAGCCATAGCGCCGAGATCCGGGTCAACGCTTCGGTGGCCCAGGTGCTGGTGAAGGGTGGCAAGGCCACCGGCGTGGCGCTGGAGAATGGCGACGAGATCGAGGCCGACGTGGTGGTGAGCGGGCTGGACCCGCGGCAAACGTTTCTCCGGCTGGTGGACCGCAAGGAGCTGCCGGACGACCTGGTGGATACCATCGGGCGTTTCAAGTTCCGCGGCTCGTCGGGAAAAGTGAACCTGGCGCTCTCCGAGCTGCCCAGCTTCACCTGCATGCCAGGCAAGGGTCCTCATCATCGCGGCGCCATCTCCATCAGCCCCAGTATCGACTACCTGGAGCGGGCCTATGACGACGCCAAGTATGGCGAGTTCTCGAAGAAGCCGTACATGGACATCATCTTCCCCTCGGTGATCGACCCGGGCATGGCGCCGCCCGGAAAGCACGTGATGTCCATCTTCGTGCAATACGCTCCATTCAACCTGGGAGGTGGCTGGACCCCGGAGAAACGGGAAGCCTTTGGCGACACCGTCATCAACACGCTGTCCGAATACGCGCCCAACCTGAAGTCGTGCATCCTGCACCGGCAGGTGGTGACGCCCTTTGACATCGAGCAGGTCACCGGTCTGTCCGAGGGCAACATCTTCCAGGGCGAGCTGTCGTTGCACCAGTTGTTTTTCCTGCGGCCCGCTCATGGGTTCGCCAAATACCGGACTCCGATCCGGGGCTACTGGCAGTGCGGCGCGGGCACCCATCCGGGCGGCGGGATCATGGGAGCCAGCGGGCGATTAGCGGCTCTGGAGATTCTGAAGAGCTAGCGCACTTGCGGGAGTTGCCGTCGAGATGGATTCAGGCTTTGCAACAGCTCCTCGCGAAGAGCGCGAAGAAGCGCGGAAGCCGCGAAGAACTGCAACAACATGATGAACAACTCAACTGCTTTTCTTCGCGGCCTTCGCGGTACACCGCGTCCTTCGCGAGGAGCTGTTGCAAGGTTTGAATGGATAACGAACTTACGGGTGACTGGGCCTGGCCATTATCGATTGGCATGTGACATGAGCAATTCCTACGACGCGATCGTCATTGGCGCCGGCCAGAACGGGCTGGTTGCCGCCGCGTTGCTTGCCAAGTCGGGGCGGCGGGTGGTGGTAGTGGAAAGCCAGGACGCCCCCGGCGGCTCGGCCCGGACCCGGGAGTTCCATCCCGGATTCAAGGCCGGTAATGCGGTGCACTGGTCGCAGCCGATGGACAGCGGGCTGGCCGGCGAGCTGGGGATTCCGCTCAATGGCGCGGTGCCGATAGATCCCGCGGTGCTGACACCGCTGGGCGACCGTGCGCTGGTGCTCAAGCATTCGGTAGCGGAAACGGCGGAAGAGATTCGGAAGTTCTCCCCGGCAGATGCCGGGCGATGGGAAGAGTTTTGCCAGCTTACCAACAAGATTTCCGGTTTCCTGGCCTACCTCTACGCCAGCGCCCCGCCCAGGCTCACCAGCACCGCCATCGGCGACCTCTTTACCTTGCTCGGCCTGGGCCGGAAAGCCAAGAGCCTCGGTAAAGAGGACATGGTCGAGCTGCTCCGGGTCGTCCCCATGGCGGTGGCCGAGCTGCTGGACGACTGGTTTGACAGCGATGCTCTCAAGGGAACGCTGGGCGCGGCGGGGATCACCGGGCTCTGCCAGGGTCCCCGCTCGGCGGGCACCGCGTTTCTGTTTCTCCATCACAGGGTCCGCCGTCCGCTGGGTGTTTTTCGCAGCGCCGGCTCGGCCGAGATCGGACCCCAGCTGGTCGAGGTCGTAAAGAAGCTCAGCATCAACGTCCGCACATCTTCCCCGGTGGTGCGGATCACCACGACGAACGGGCAGGTGTCGGGCGTCGTGCTGGTGAACGGTGAGGAGCTGGTCGCCCGCCAGGTGCTTTCCACCGCTGATCCGCGTCGCACCATGCTGACCCTGGTCGACCCGATCAACCTGATGCCGGATTTCACCCGCGCGGTGCAGAACATCCGCTATCGCGGGATTGCGGCGCGCGTTGACCTGGCCCTGGGCGAGCTGCCCAAGTTCCGCGGCGTGGAAGGACAGGAGTTGCTACGGGGTCTCATCTCGATCAGCCCGAGCCTGGACTACCTGGAAAAGGCCTACGACGACGCCAAGCACGGCGGCGTCTCGAAGTCGCCGTACTTGGAAGCCGTGATTCCTTCCCTTCACAACGCGTCGCTCGCTCCGGCGGGGAAGCACGTGATGTCGGTCTGGATGCAGTACGCGCCATACCATCTCAAATCGGGAAGCTGGGACAGCGCGGCCCGCTCGGCGCTGGGAGACCAGGTGATCGGGTGCCTGGGAGAGTACGCGCCGAACCTGCCCGGTTCTGTGCTGGCGCAGCAGGTTCTCACACCGCTGGATTTCGAGCGGCAGCTGGGCGCCACGGAGGGCAGCCTGGGACAGGGCGAGCTGGCGCTGGACCAGATGCTGTTCATGCGGCCGGTGGCAGGGTGGGGGAACTACCGCACGCCGATCGACGGTCTCTACCTGGGTGGCGCGGGAAGCCATCCGGGACCCGGCCTGCCGGGAGCGGCGGGACGGCTGGCGGCGAAGGAAATGCTCAAGAGCTGATCCCCTCACCCCCGTTCCCTCTCTCCCATTATGGGAGAGGGGGCCAGCGGGAGAGGGCTGAATGCGAAGAGATCAAGCGAGGAGATTCAGACAATGACATTCGTATCCACTATCGAGTCCTACCATCAGGGCCAGCACACCATGCCGGCCCGATACTACACGTCACCCGAGTTGTTCGTGAAAGAGCAGGAGCACCTGCTCTCGACCCGCTGGCTCTGCGTGGGCCGCGCCTCGCAACTGGCCGATCCGGGCGATTACTTCCTCCAGGCGGTCGGCAAGGAAAGCATCATCATCCTGAAGGACAAGAAGGGGGTCATCCGGGCTTTCTACAACATGTGCAGGCACCGCGGCACCCGGATGTGCGAGGAGGAGCGGGGCAAGTTCTCGGAGACGATCCAGTGCCCCTACCACGCGTGGACCTATTCCACCGATGGCCGGCTGGTCGGCGCGCCCCACATGAACGAAGTTGAGAATTTCAACAAGGCGGATTATCCGCTCCGAACGGTGGGCATCGACGAGTGGGAGGGATTCCTGTTCATCAACCTGGCCGAGCGGCCGGAGCCGCTCCACCAGGTCTTTGCGCCGCTGGCCGGCAAGTTCACCCGGTTCAATCTGCCTGGCCTCAAGGTGGGTAAGCGGGCCGAGTATGACGTGAACTCAAACTGGAAACTGATCTTCCAGAATTACTCGGAGTGCCTGCATTGCCCGGTCATTCATCCCGAGCTGTCCAGCCTGATGCCCTATACCAGCGGTGCCAATGACCTGATCGAAGGGCCGTTCTTGGGGGGCTACATGATGATCTCCGAGCCCAACAAGAGCATGACGATGACCGGCCGAGCCTGTGGATTGCCGCTCGGCAATCTTACGGCGGATGAGATGCAACGGGGATATTACTACACGATCTTCCCCAACCTGATGCTCAGTGTTCATCCGGATTACTGCAACTTCTACACGCTATGGCCCCAGGCGGTTGGACGGACCACGGTGATCAGCGAATGGATGTTCAACCCGGAATCGTTCGGCCGGCCCGATTTCAACCCGGAAGACGCCGTGAAATTCTGGGATATCACCAACCGGCAGGACTGGCACATTACGGAATTGAGCTTCAAGGGAATTTCGTCCCGGGCCTACCAGCCCGGCCCCTACTCGCCACGGGAAAGCGTGCCGGCGGCGTGGGACCGGGCGTTCCTCGAGGTCTTTGAAAAGAGCGAGGGGTGAGGATCAGGGCCTGCTGAAGACCGCCCCATGTGGAATCCCGGCCCCGCGACCACCGTGGGGCCATGCCTTGTTATCCATCCGGAAGCCCGGCTCCGTCGCCCCCGGTTCACGAAACCGCTGGTCCAGCGCGAGCTGCCCGGTCGTCGGGTCGAACAAGGCGATCACCACCCGGTTCTTCAGTGTGCCGTAGCCCGTTATCACCACCCGCTGCTGGTTCGGCTCGATGGAAATCCAGTGCGGGGTGTCATCCGCTCCCAGTGAGAGGCGGGACACCTCCCGGGGATGGGCGGTATCGGCGATATCGAGACTGACGACCGCATTCCACGCGGGTACGGTGACCAGGTAGTAGTGACCGGCGATGACCGGGATAGCGCAGTCGGTGTCCGGTTTCCGGGGAAACGATGCCACCAGTCTTCCGGACGGCGCGGGCCCATCGATCCCCTCGAGCAGATACAGCCCGCAGTTGAAGGTCGAGACGAGCACGGTCTTCCCATCGGTCAACACGCGTGGCTCGGCAGTGAGTGCGCCTTCGTCGCCGCGGGGGCCGTTGGGCAACTCGAAGGTGGATAGCAGCGTGAAGTCTGATAACCGCCATACCTGCACCGCTCGTATTTGGGCGTCGCCCATCATGTCGGTCGTGGTCGTGACAATCCGGTCGAGCGAGGGAACGATCGCCGCCGAGTAGGGGCGAATTCGGCGGTCGATCCCGGGGCGATCGTCCGACACCGAGCGCACCAGCGTGCCCCGCGGCGTTAGTTCGACCAAGCCGCCGGGCGCCACGCCTAATGAATCGTGTTGCATCTGGAAGGTTGCCAGCACGTTGCCGTCCGGCAGCCGGAGAAAGCTGTGCGGATCCATGAGCGCACCGAAATTCTCAAACGTGTTTTCCAGCCGCGGTGCGGCGGGGTTGGACATGTTGAAAATGAACGACTGGCCGGACCCAAAGCCGTTGGCGAAGAGACGACCATCGGCCGGCATTTCGTGTTCCGTGTGGTGCGGACGGTTCTGGCGTCCGGGCACCACGACGGTGGTGACCAGGCGGCCATAGCTCTCATCGACTGGACGCACGTCCAGCACGGCGAGAAAATCGGGTTGGGTCGAATCAGCGGATCCGGTCCAGAGGTAGAGATAATCGCTCGACTTCGATGGGCCGGTGGCCTGCGCGACAGCATTCGATGCGAACGCCAGCACCAGGGAGATGACGGTAGTAATTGTGGGCATGGTTCTCATAGTATGAGTCGGCAATGCACGTTGGGAATCACTAGTTTCGGACCAGGTTGTGCCGCTGCAGGATCGGCCTGACCTGGTCATGAGGCAAGGCCGTCACCCGCAGATTGTCCCGCTAGCAGGGCCCCGGAACCCCGGACGATCGCACCGTCCCCAACTCCGGCTACATCATTGATGGCATTGTACTTACCCGGGGTGCCGGGAAGAGCATAAGAATCAGGATCCAGCGCATGAATGGTCCCCATCGCAACCCTCTCCCCCTGTCACCTCTCCCGGTACCGGGAGAGGGGGAACGAGGGTAAGGGATCGGTGTTAGAATTCTGGCTGGTAACCAACCCCTATATAAGCACATGACGCACGCCTATCCAAATTCGCATGTATTCTACCGGAAGCTCACCAAAGAGCATCCGCTGATCGTTCGTGGGGAGGGCTGCTACCTCTTCGATGACACCGGCAAGCGCTATTTCGACGGCTCGGGCGGGGCGTTCGTCGCCAACATCGGTCACGGAGTGGCGGAAATTGGGGAAGCCATGGCCGCCCAGGTCAGTCGGGTGAGCTATGTGAATGGGACCGCCTTCACCTCTGAACCGGTCGAAGAGCTGAGCGCTGAAATCGCGCGCCGGTGTCCGGGAGGACTCGAGTATTCCTATTTTCTTTCCAGCGGGTCGGAGGCGGTGGAAGCGGCGCTCAAGCTGGCCCGGCAATACTGGGTGGAGGTGGGTCAGCCGTCAAAACACAAGATCATCGCCCTCCAGCCCAGCTATCATGGCAACACACTGCTCGCGCTCTCGGCATCCGCGCGGGAGCATTATAAAGTCATGTACTGGCAGTGGATGGTTGATGTCCTGAGAATCCCCGCGCCCTATCCCTATCGTTGCAAATGCGGCGGGTGCGAGCCGGATTGCCTGGGCTGCACCGGTGAAGCCCTGGAGGACTTGATTCTGCACCACGGCGCCATGAATATCGCGGCGTTCATCGCCGAGCCGATCGGTGGTTCCTCGACCGGGGCCTCGGTTCCGCCGCCGGACTACTTCAAGGAAGTCCGGGCCATCTGCGACCGCCACAACGTACTGTTCATTTCGGATGAGGTGCTGACCGGCGCGGGGCGTACCGGGACCTTCACGGCAATCGAGCAGTACGGCGTGACTCCCGATATCCTCACGCTGGGCAAGGGCCTGACCGGCGGCAACGCGCCCCTGTCCGCGGTGGTTACCACGGGCCGCATCCTGGATGCCCTGGTGCAGGGATCCGGCGACTTCCTGCACGCCCAGACATTCTCCCACCATCCCATACTGTGCGCGGCCGGGCTGGCGACCCTTCGGTACCTGGACCAGCACCAGCTGGTGGAGCGCTGCGCCCGGATGGGCGAGCAGTTCCATTCCAAGCTCTCCTGCCTCACCAACTTCCCGACCGTCGGGGATGTTCGGGGGCGCGGCCTGCTGGCCGGCATCGAGTTCGTGGCGGACAAGACGACCAAGGCCCCGATTCCCCGGGGCCAGAAATATGCCGAGCGCTTTACCCAGACCGCGAAGGACAACGGGCTCATCGTGTGGGCCAATACCGGCCACGCTGACGGGACCAACGGCGACCTGGTGATGCTGGCGCCACCGTTCATCATCACCGAGCAGCAGATTGACGAGCTAATCGGGCTCCTTGAAAAGACATTACGCGCCATATAAGAGTGACAAGTGACAGGTAACAAGTGACAAGTAACAAAAAAGCACCCGTCCTTGAGGGCCTCCTTGTCACTTGTCACTTGTCACATATTACTTGTCACCCGTCTCAATCACGGTTCTCGATTGTTCCCGCACAAACTGCTGCACGTAGTACGGTCCGCACCCGCCCTTCCCGGTTGACCCGGATCCCTTCCAGCCGGTAAACGGCTGAGCACCAGGCCAGGCACCCGTGGTGGCCCCGCTCCGCTTGTTCACGTAGCACACCCCGGCCTCGACCTCGTCGAAGAAGCGGTCGATCTCGTCCTGTTTGCTCGAGAAGAACCCGGCGGTGAGTCCGTATTCCGCCTTGTTGCTCTCGGCGATGGCCTCATCGAGCGAGCTGACCTCGCCAATGGCAAGGAAGGGAACGAACAGTTCTTCAAAGAAGAGCGAGCTGGAAAGCGGAAGCTTCGCAACGGTCGGCGCCACAAAGTTGCCTTTGTCGAAGATCCCACCCTTCAGGCGCTCGCCGCCGGCCAGGATGCTGCCTTCTTTCTTCGCTTGCTCCACCGCACCCTCGTAGCGGGCCACCGCCTTGGCGTTGATCACCGGACCGAAATAGACGTCCTGCTCGGTCGGGTCTCCCATCTTCATGGTCTTCATCTTTTCCTGGAGACTGGCCAGGAACGACTCGGCAACCGCCTTGTGGACATACACCCGGGACGTGGCGCTGCACTTCTGGTTCTGCAGCCCGAAGGTCGAGCGCATGACGCCTTCGGCCGCGGCATCCAGGTCCGCCGAATCCATGACGATGGTTGCGTTCTTGCCTCCCAGCTCCAGGAGGCAGGGCTTCACGTAGTTGGCGCTGATGCCGTGAAAAATCCGGAGACCCACCGGCTTGGAGCCAGTGAAGACGATGCCGTCCACTCCCGGGTGCTGCCACAGCGCATCGCCCATCTGGGAGCCGCGCCCCGAAACGAAATTGAATACACCGGCCGGCACTCCCGCATCGCGATAGACCTCGTACAGCTTGAGACCGGTGAGCGGGGTATCCTCGGCCGGCTTGTAGACCACCGCGTTGCCGACCATCAATGCTGCCGACGACATACCGGTGGACAGCGCGAGCGGAAAATTGAACGGCGCGATGCAGGCGAATACTCCGTAGGGCCGCATCACATCGGTATTCCGCTCGATCGGCGTCATCCGGGCCATCGGCCGGACGTAGCCATCGGCCTCTTCCACCTGCTGGGCGTAGTAATCGATCAGGTCGGCCGATTCTTCGGCATCGCCCATCGCCTCCAGCCGGCTCTTGCCGACTTCGAGGCTCATCGTCGCGGCAAGATCGAACTTCCGGTCGCGAATGATCTCCGCCGCCTTCCGCATGATGGCCAACCGCTCGCGCCAGGGCTTCGCCGCCCACGCCTTCTGGGCGGCCTCGGCATTCCTCACCGCCTGGTCAACCTGTTCCGGACCTGCGGCAGCGAACCGGCCGATGACAACCGAGGTGTCGATCGGCGAGGTGTCCACGATCGGCGCACCGCCACCGGATCCCGCGACCGGCTGTCCGCCGATGTAAAGGGAATGCGTCTTCCCCAAACTCGCCCGAAGCCGGGCAAGCGCCTCGTTGAACGAGTTGTGAAACTCACCCATGTCGACGTTGGTCGACGTGTAGGTGACCTTCTGCGGCGCTGCTTTTTGTGTTGTTGCCATGGTGCTATCCCCTGTCACTTGTCACTTGTTACTTCTCTTCCCGCAGGCATTCGTCCAGGATCGCCAGCCCGGTGTCCACGTCGTACTCGTTCAAGACCAGCGGTGGTGCGAGCCGGAACGCGCTCTTGCCGCAGCCGAGGAGCAAGAGCCCCTTCTGGAACGCCC
>JBDTTZ010000034.1:0-6615 GCA_040008015.1 Gemmatimonadota bacterium | reverse complement strand
ACCGCGAGCACCGGAGCGCGGCCCAGCCGCTCCCACGCCTTGGTACCGTAGGCGCCGCCCAGCGCGCGGGCAAACTCCGGCGTCAGCTGGCTGCCAACGAGGCCACGCACATCGTATTGCCGGAAAATCGATCGCGGAATCTTCACACGACTCCCTTACAATAGGACGCAGGACTGAGGACTAAGGACTACGGACTAAGGACCTGGAGTTTCGAGTCCTTAGTCCTTGGCGTGCACTGCCGAGTTTGCAAGCGTGGATTCCTCAGTCCTCAGTCCTCAGTCCCTTTTCATCTGCCTGAGCCTGGAAGGACGACTTGGGTCATCGAACCGGCGCTCGACTGTGCCAGATTGAGAATCGGCGTGGGCCAGAGCCCGAAGACCAGCACCCCGATCACGCAGAGCGCCACCACCGCCGAGGCGAGGGGGACCATGCCGCGGCCCTCGTGCCATTCCGGCTCCGGCGCCGGGCGCATGTACATGGACATGATCACCGGGAGATAGTAGCCGGCGGACACGACGCTGGTGAGCACCAGCACCACCGCGAGGATCGTCTGCCCCTGGCCGATCACCGACTGCAGGATGTACCACTTGCCGATGAACCCTACCGTGCCGGGAAAGCCAAGCAGCGACAACATGCAGAGCGCGAGCGCGGCAGCCATCCAGGGCCGGCGGGATGCCAGCCCGGCGATATCGTCGAGGGTGATGTCCCGCTCACCGTTTCGGCCCAGCGCCGCCAGGATGGCGAAGCTGGCAATGGTGGTGAGCGTGTACGCCGCGAGGTAGACCAGCAGCGTCGAGACGGCGAGCCGGGTCCCGGGCCAGAGCGCGGCCAGCAAATAGCCGGCATGCGCGACCGAGCTGTACGCCAGCATCCGCTTCAGCGGCCGCTGCACCAGCGCGACCAGGTTTCCCACCACCATGGTGACGATCGCGATAATCGCCACGATCGGCTGCCACTGGGAGAGCGCCGAGGGGAAAGCCTCGACCAGCACCCGGGTCAGTCCCGCGAATCCGGCCGCCTTGACGCCGGTGGCCATGAACCCGGTGACCGGAGTCGGCGCGCCGTCATACACGTCCGGCGCCCACATGTGGAACGGAACCGCGGCGATCTTGAACGCCAGCCCGATCACCAGCAGACCCAGCCCCAGGCTGGCCATGAGCGGCAGCTGACCTTCGGCCAGCTTGCTGCCGATCAGCGACAGGTTGGTCATGCCGGTGGAGCCATACACCAGCGCAATGCCGTACAACAGAAAGCCGGACGCAAAGGCTCCGATCAGGAAGTACTTGAGCGCCGCTTCGGCGCTGAAGGCGCTCCGGCGATCGTATCCTGCCAGGACGTACACCGAGACCGACATCACCTCGAGACCGAGGAACAGCACGATCAGGTCCGCGCCGCCGCCCATGAACATCATGCCCACGGTTCCCAGCAGGATCAGCACGTAGTACTCCGGCGCCAGCATCCGCTCCCGGGTCACGTAATTGAGCGAGAGCACGATACTGAAGCCGGCGGCGACCAGAAACAGGATCGACGTGGCGAAGCGAAAGCCGTCCACTTCCATCATGTTCGAGATCCCTGCCGTGCCGGCGCCGGAGGCCCACATCCAGACGACCACCGCGCCGGTCGCGACCACGCCGTACAGGCTCAGCCACCCGGCGAGCCGGCTGTCGGCCTCGGTGCGATGCCGCCACGCCACGACCAGCAGGACGATGAGCGACCAGGCCGACAACAGGAGCTCGGGGGCCAGCGCCCGGGTAAGCCCGCCGATGGTGCCCAGGTCGAGCTGGTTCATGGGGCCACCTCGACCCGGACCGGCACCTGAGCCTGGGTGGTGGGTTGCAGATGGGGCTCGATGATCTCGAGGTAGCTCCTGGCCGAGGGTTCCATGCGCTGGAGCACGGGCCGGGGATAGAGCCCCAGCCAGACGATGCCCAGCACCAGGGGCAGGAGGACCAGGGCCTCGCGCAGGCTCAGGTCCTTGAGACCCTTGTTCTCCGGATTGTCGAGCGAATTGAAGATGATCCGCTGGAGCGCCCAGAGCAGGTATGCCGCGGCGAAGATGACCCCGGTGGTCGCCAGGCCGGTCGCCCAGGGGTGACGGCCAAAGCTGCCCACCAGCACCAGGAACTCGCCGATGAAGCCGTTGAGCCCGGGCAGCCCGATGGACGCGAGCGCCACCAGTGTGAAGACGGCGCTGAACAGGGGAACCACCCGCGCGATGCCGCCGAAGTCGGCGATCAGCCGGGTGTGGCGACGCTCATAGAGCATCCCGATCAGGAAGAAGAGCGCCCCGGTGGAGAGCCCGTGGCCGATCATCACCATCAGCGCGCCCTGCACACTCTGCAGGGTGGAGGCCCAGATGCCGAGCATCACGAACCCCAGGTGGCTGACCGAGGAGTACGCCACCAGCTTCTTCACGTCCGGCTGCACCATGGCGACCAGCGCCCCGTAAATGACCCCGATGATCGCCAGCGTCACCATGATCACGGTGACCACCGGGCCCAGCGCCACTTGGGGAAAGAAGGGGACCGCGAAGCGGAGGAAGCCGTAGGTTCCCATCTTGAGCAGAATGCTGGCCAGCAGCACGCTGCCGGCCGTGGGAGCTTCCACGTGGGCGTCGGGCAACCAGGTGTGGAACGGGAAGATCGGCACCTTGATGGCAAAGGCGAGCGCAAAGGCGGCGAAGAGCCAGGGCGCCGACTTGCCCAGCAGGCTCGCGTTGGCCAGCAGGTGATCGTAGGCGAAGGAGTATTCCCCGGTCGCCGCCCCCACCTGGCGGACCATCACCAGGATCGCCACCAGCATCAGCAGCGAGCCGACAAAGGTGTAGAGGAAGAACTTGATCGCCGCATAGAGCCGGCGCTGCCCGCCCCAGATCCCGATGATGAAGTACATCGGGATCAGCATGACTTCCCAGAACACGTAGAAGACGAACAGGTCCAGGGCCAGGAAGACGCCCAGCATGCCGGTCAGCAGCGCCAGCAGCAGCGCGTAGTAGCCCCTCTCCTTGGTGGTGATGTAGTGCCAGCTGCCCAGGACGCAGAGCGGCATCAGCCCGGTGGAGAGCAGCACCATGAAGAGCGAAATGCCGTCCAGCCCGACCCGGTAGGCGATGCCCCATTGCGGGAGCCAGTCCACCGTCGCGGTGAACTGCATGGTTCCCGCCCCCGGGACGTAGGCCCACCAGAGTCCCAGCGACAGCAGGAACTCCAGCACGGTGAGCCAGAGCGCCAGGTGCCGCGCGAGCCGGGCCGGCGCCAGCACGATGGGCAGCATGCCCACCAGCGGCAGGATCAGCAGCGCGTGGAGGATCCAACTCTCGTAGTGGATCGAGCTCAGGAACTGGTTCATAAACTCCCAGTCAGATTCATGCTTATCGCCTATCGCTTATCGCTTATCGCTTATCGCTTATCGCTTATCGCTGTATAGCGACGATACCGGCCCAAGCTGCGATATGCTATATGCGATATGCGATATGCTTCTCAAGGCACCACCGTGATCAGGATCCACAACGCACCGACCAGGAACGCCACCACGTAGGCGCCGACGTAGCCGTTCTGGAGAAAACTCCCGATGCGGCCCAGCACCTTCGCGGCCCCCGCGGTGCCGTTCACACCCATCCCGTCCACCATTTCCTGGTCCACCTTGCGCCAGAGCACGGCGTCCGAAAGCCAGACTAGCGGGCGAACGACCAGCCGGTCATACAGCTCGTCGACGTAGTACTTGTGGAAGAGCACCCGGCCGAAGCCGTGGTCCGGCTCGGCACGGGACGCCGGCACGATGGTCCGAGCCAGGGTATAGCGATATCCCACGACCAGGCCGATCGCGCCGACCAGCACGGCGGCGCCGATCAGCAGGTACTCGGTCGAGTGGCTGACTTCGGGGACCGTGGTCAACGCCAGCCCCGGCGCGAGCACCGGCTCCAGCCAGTGGTGCAGTCCCGCGTGGCCACCCAGCAGCTCGGGCACGTTGATAAGGCCGCCTAGCAGGCTCAGCCCGCCCAGCACCACCAGGGGGCCGGTCATGATCCACGGCGCCTCGTGCAGGTGCTGCCGCTCGGTTTCCCCGGTGCGATTCTCGCCGAAGAACGTCATCGCCATGAGCCGCGCCATGTAGAACGCGGTGATAAAGGCGGCGATCACTCCCATCGCATAGCAGGCGTAGTACAGCGGGTTCTCGGCGCCCCGCGCAAAGGCGGCGCCCAGGATTTCATCCTTGGAGAAGAACCCGGCAAAAGGCGGGATCCCCGCGATCGCCAGCGTGGCGATGCCCATGAGCGCGAAGGTCCACGGCATATAGCGCCGGAGCCCGCCCATGTTCCTCATATCCTGCGCGTCCTCGTGCGAATGGGTCGCGTGGTAGGCGTGGTGCATCGCGTGAATCACGCTGCCCGCGCCCAGGAAGAGGAGGGCCTTGAAGAACGCGTGGGTGACGAGATGAAATATCCCGCCGGTAAAATTCAGCGCCCCGACTCCGAGGAACATGTACCCCAGCTGGGAGACCGTGGAGTAGGCGAGCACCTTCTTGATGTCGTATTGCTTGAGGCCGATGGTCGCGGCGAAGAGCGCGGTGGCCGCACCGATGCCGGCGGTGACCAGGCTGGAGGTCGGTGCCAGCGCGAAGAGCACGTTGGTGCGCGCCACCAGGTACACCCCCGCGGTCACCATGGTCGCGGCATGGATCAGGGCGGAAACCGGCGTGGGGCCGGCCATCGCGTCGGGCAGCCAGGTATAGAGCGGGATCTGGGCCGACTTGCCGGTGCAGCCCAGCAGCAGGAACAACGTGATGGCGGTGACCACGCCGCCGCCCAGCGCCAGCCGGGCCGGCGCCTCGGCGAAGACCGCCGTGAAGTCCAGCGATCCGACATGGGTCCAGATCAGGAACATCGCGAGCAGGAACCCGAAGTCCCCGATCCGGTTCATGATGAACGCCTTCTTGCCGGCGTCGGAATTCGCCTTGACGTCGTACCAGAAGCCGATCAGCAGGTAGGAGCAGAGTCCGACGCCCTCCCACCCCACGAACATCACCGGGAAGCTGGAGCCCAGCACCAGCACCAGCATGAACGACACGAAGAGATTGAGGTAGGCGAAGTACCGGGGGTAGCCCGCGTCCTCGTGCATGTAGCCGACGCTGAACAGGTGGATCAATCCGCCCACTCCGGTCACGATCAGCAGCATGACGGTCGAGAGCTGGTCCACCTGGAAGGCGAAATTGATCTGCAGGGTGCCGACCGGCATCCAGCTCCACAGCTGGACCACATACGGGGCCGCGGGATGGGCCGCTTTCACGGCGAAGAAGATCATGACGGCCAGGGCGAAGGCCAGGATCATGACTCCGACGCCAATGACCGAAACCGCCGTTTTCGCCTTGGGCTTGAGAAACGACAGCGTCCCGTTGATCAGGAACCCGGCAAACGGCAGCGCCACCGTCAGCCAGATCCAATCGGCCGCGGTACCCGCCAGTCCCCCGCTGGTCGCTTCGTGCAATTGTTCAAGCATCATCGGGTAATGGCCATTTCAGTTCCAGCTGGTTCGACAATTCACCGCAAAGACACGAAGCACGCAAAGGGCCGCAGGAGTCACGTGTGGCAAACAGCTATACCGAGTTGCCGACAAACGGCCTGCAATAGTTTGACAAAGATTCAATTGCACCGAAACGCTTAGCGGCCCTTGGCGTTCTTTGCGCCTTTGCGGTGAAGCTGTTCAGCCCTTCAACAGATTGATGTTGTTCAAATCCACCGATTCCGTATGCCGGAAGATCGCCAGGATAATCGCCAACCCGACGGCGGCTTCCGCCGCCGCCACCGTCATCACAAAAAACACGATCACCTGCCCGGAGATGCCGTGGACCTGGGCCAGTGCGACGAACGCCAGGTTCACCGCGTTGAGCATGAGCTCGATGCACATGAAGAGCACGATGGCGTTCCGCCGGAGCAGCACGCCGGCAACTCCCAGGCTGAACAGGATCGCGGAAAGCGCGAGAGAGGGACCCAGCAGCATCAGAGTCTCCGTTTGGCCAGCACCACGGCGCCGATGATGGCGGCGAGGAGCAGGACGGACGTGATTTCGAACGGCACCAGGTAGGTCTGGAACAGGGGCTGCGCGACGGCGCCGACGACGCCCTCGTTCTCGGTGGCCTCGGCGCCCGCCCGGCCCTCGGGGAAGACGATGTCCGGATTGGCCAGCGCCTCGGTCCGGCTGAACTCCAGGGTCAGCCGTTCCGGGGTGTAGTTGATGAGCGGAAGCAGCCGGCCGCCCAGCACGCCCACCACCACGACGGCCAGGAGCCAGAAGGAGAAGCCGCGCAAGTCCGACTTCGCGTGGCCCACGTTCAACAGCATGATGACGAAGAGGAACAGCACCATGATGGCGCCGGCGTACACCAGGACCTGGATCGCCGCGACGAAGTGCGCATTCAGCAGCACGTAGATCGCGGCCAGGCAGAACATGGTGGTCACCAGCCAGAGCGCGGCCGAGACCGGGTTCCGCTGGGTAATGCAGAGCAGCGCGGCCAGCACCGCGACAACGGCAAAGAAGTAGAAGACCGCCTCGGTCATCATGCCCTATTCCCCGCGCGGATCCGACGGGTCCCAGAGCGTCGAGACCGGGTGGGTCTGGG
>JBDTTZ010000033.1:0-32331 GCA_040008015.1 Gemmatimonadota bacterium | reverse complement strand
GGCTCCGGGTGCTGGGCTCGGCCTTGGGGGTTCAGCATGTCCTGGTCCGGGGCGACGAGGCCCGGTTGACGTTCCGCCAGGGAGCCGCGCCGCGACTCATGGGGCTGACCCGGGCCCTGGACGATGTCCAGCTCTCCGCCGAAGTGCGGCGGACCGTGCCGCTTTCGATGCGGCTGATCCGGCTGGGGGGAGAGGCCCTGGTGCCCGCCCTGGTGCGCGCATTGGAGCGTACCGGCAACGAATCGGGTAAGAAAACCAACGTGTAATCCACCTGTAAATGAGGAGCGGTATGCGTCGAGTGTGGCTGGTACTGGCGGGAGTGGTGGTGATTGCCGGGTGCAAGAACTTCCGGGAGCTCTTCAGCGCTCATGCCGATGTCGCGGCCGAGGCAGCGGGTCAGGAACTTCCGGCTCAGCGGCTGGCCGACATCATGGGCGGAACCAAGGGCATCCGGGTGACCCGGGAGGCAGCCGACTTCGTCGCCAATGTGTGGGTGGACTACACGCTGTTCAGCCAGTCGCTGGTCCAGGGCGTGAACCTGAGCGATTCCGGCGCGGTGGCGGAGACCATGTGGCCCCAGATCGCGATGGTCACCGCCGATCGCTGGTTCGATACCGTGCTGAGCAAGCGGCTTACCTTCTCGCCCAGCTCGGCGGACAGCGTCTACAACGCCGGCCAGCTCCGGATCATCCAGCACATCCTTTATACCGTGCCGTCGACGGCCGCCGCCGCGGATCGCCAGGCCGTGCTTCGCAAGGCGCAGAGCGCCTTGAGCCGGATTCACGGCGGCGCCGATTTTGGCGCCATCGCGCAGGCGGAGAGCCAGGACCCGGGCAGTGCCAGGGACAGCGGGTACCTGCCGAACAACCTGTGGAAGCGTGGGTCCACGGTGACCGCCTTCGACAGTGCGGCGTGGAGCCTTCCGCCCGGCGGAGTGAGCGGGCTGGTGGAAACCCCGTATGGCTATCACATCCTGAAGCGGCCGACGGCCGAGGTAGTACGTCAACGGCTGACCGACTATTTCCAGTCGACCATCACGATGCAGCTGGACTCGATGTACCGGGACAGCCTCGCGCTCGCGCGGAAGCTCGAGCTGACCGGCTCCGCGGTGCCGCTCATGCGCGCGGCGCTCCAGGATCCCGAGGGTAACCGGCGTTCCTCCAAGGCGATTGCGACGTACCATGGCGGCGACCTGTCGGTCGCGGACTTCCTGCGCTGGGTGTACGCGCTGCCGCCGCAGTACGTGACCCAGCTGCAGCAGGCGGAAGACGAGCAGCTGAAGCAGATCGTGATGGTCTTCGCCCAGAACGCCATCCTGCTGGAACAGGCTGATTCCGCCCACATCGGGGTCACCGCGACGGAATGGGCCGGGCTGGTCAACGAGCACCGGGCCGAAATCGATTCCCTGCGGAACACGCTCGGGCTGGGTCACGAGATCAGCGATTCCTCGGTGTCGGTGGGCGAGCGCTCCAAGCTCGCGGCGCTGAGACTCGACACCTACTTCGACGACCTGGTGAGCGGCAAGGCCCGGCTTCGCCGGATGCCGGCGACCATGAGCGCCTGGCTCCGCCGCCAGGGCAACTACAAGATCAGCGAGGCCGGGTTGGTTCGCGCCGTCGAGCTGAGCCTGGCCGTGCAGGCGGCCGATTCCGCCGCCGCTGCCGACTCACTGCGGCCTTCCACGGGCGATACTGCCCACCAGCGCCCCGATTCCACGGGGGCCGGAAGACCCCAATGAGCGCCCGCTGGTGGATCCTTGTCCTGGCGGCCGGGCTGATAGCCCGGCCCGTCGCGGCCCAGATAGAAGCCGACAGCGCGGACTCCGGATCGGTGGACCGGATCGTGGCCATTGTCGGCAATTCGGTCATCCTGTTCTCCCAGATCCAGGAAGAGATCCTGGCGCAGCGGATGAACGGGTTGACCATCCCGACCGATCCGGAGAGCCAGAAGCAGCTGCAGGAGCGGGTGCTGGCAGACCTGATCGACGGTGAGCTGGTGCTGCAGGAAGCAACGACCGACACCTCGATCCACGTCACCGACGAGGAAGTGTCCCAGGCGGTAGACCAGCAGATCCGGCAGCAGCGGCGCACCATCCCTTCGGAGGTGGAATACCGCAAGGAGCTGCAGAACGAAGGCTTCGTGACACCGGAGGACTACCGCCGCTGGCTGACCGATCAACAGAAACGATTCTTCCTGCGGCAGCGGTACATGACCCATCTGCGGGATCAGAAGAAGATCGAGCCGGTGCAGCCGACCGACAAGGAGATGCGGGACTATTTCGAGTCGCAGAAGCTGACCCTCACGGCCGAGCAGCGAAAGACACCCGCCACCGTCTCCTTCCGGCAGATCGTGATCGCGCCAAGGGCCGGAGCGGCGGCCCGGGCGGAGGCGCGCGCAAGGGCGGATTCGATCGTCACGGAGTTGCGAAACGGCGCCGATTTCGCCGCCGCGGCCAGGCGGTTCTCCGAGGATCCCGTGTCCAAGGACAAGGGCGGGGACCTGGGATGGTTCCGCCGGGGGCAGATGGTCGCGGAGTTCGAGCGGGAAGCCTTTCGCCTGCGTCCCGGCGTCATCAGCGAGCCGATCGAGAGCAGCTACGGGTATCACATCATCCAGGTCCAGCGGATTCAGCCCACCGAGATCCAGGCCAGGCACATCCTGATTACTCCCGCCGTTACGGCTCAGGCCGCGGACAGCGCAAGCGCCCTGGCGAACCGGCTGGCCGACCTGGTGCGCGACGGCGCCGCCGTCGATTCGTTGCAGGTCCTCTATCATGATCGCGCCGAAGAAAAGCTGGCGGCGGATGTCCCGGTGGACAAGCTGCCGGAGGCCTACGCGACCCTGGCCCAGGCGGATTCCGGGTCGGTCCAGGTGATCAAGCTGCCGGCCGATCCGGAAGTCCGGAGCAAGTACGCCGTGGTGACGGTTGATCGGCGCCGGAGCGAGGGTGAGCTGGCGTTCGAAGACGTGAGGGAACAGATCCGATCGACGCTCGCCGACCAGCTGGCCATCCACCGCTACCTGGCCCAGCTGCGCAAACACACCTTCGTGGAGATCCGCCCCATTTGACGCCACGGCTCGTGCTGACGCTCGGCGATCCGCGCGGGATTGGTCCGGAGATCGTAGCCCGAGCCCTGGAAGCCCCGCTCGGCGCCGAGATCGTTGCCGTCGGCGCCGAGGACCAGATCGCGGGGCTTCCGGTCAGCGAGAGGGTTTCGGTGGGTGCCTGGCGGTCCGGCAGCGGTGAAGAGGCGGGCCGGCTCCGGGGAAAGGCCCATTCCCGCGCGGTCCTGGCGGGCACTATTGCGGGCCACGCGGTGGAGGCCGCGGTTCACATGGCGCTCGCGGGAGAAGTCGACGGCATCGTTACCGCCCCGGTCCACAAGTACGCGCTGCATCTCGCCGGATTTCCCTACCCTGGACATACCGAGTGGCTGGCCCACATGGCGGGCGATGTGGATGTCGCCATGATGCTGGCGGCGGAAACGCTGCGGGTGGTTCTCATTACCACCCACGTGGCGGCGCGTGACGTGCCCGCGCTGGTCACCAAAGAGCGGGTGGTGACGACCGGCAGGGTGACCCGCAAGGCGCTCAAGGACTGGTTCGGGATTGCCAACCCGAGGCTCGCCCTCTGCGCCCTCAATCCCCATGGGGGAGAAGACGGGCTGTTCGGCGACGAGGAAGCCAGGATCCTGATTCCCGCGGCGAAGCAACTGCGCGCCGCGGGGCCGTTTCCGGCGGACACCGTCTTCGTGCGGGCGATGCGGGGGGAGTTCGACGCGGTGCTGACGCCTTATCACGACGTCGGCATGACCGCGATCAAGGTGGCGGCGTTTGGCCGGGGCGTAAACGTGACTCTCGGTCTCCCGTTCCCGCGCACCTCACCGGATCATGGCACGGCGTTCGATATTGCCGGGAAAGGCGTTGCCGACTGGGGAAGCATGCGGGCGGCGCTGGAGCTTGGTGCGGAACTCGCAAAAAAGAGTAAGGCAAAGTAGAAGAAAGTAACTGCCGGTAATAGAAAGTAACGGCCGGTCTTTCAGTTACTTGCTCTTACGTTCGGCTACTTTCAGTTCCTTTCCTTTACTTACGGTTTCTTTGACCGGGCTTTTCTCCTGCGGCGGGATGACCCTTACCTTCTTTACCCGGCGTCCTTCCATCTCCAGAATTTCGAAAGTGTGACCCTTGATGGGGACCCGGTCGCCGGGCCGAGGCAGGCGTCCCAGCTCGCCAAAGAGATAGCCGCCCACCGTCGTGTACTCCGCATCATCCAGCTCCAACCCGAACTCGGCATTGAACTCGCTGATCGGCATGGAACCGTCGATGGTCGGCGCCCCTTCCTGGGCCGGCGCCTCGGCATCGGGCCGGTCGTATTCGTCGAAGATGTCCCCGACGATCTCCTCCAGCAGATCCTCCATGGTGACCAATCCGGCGGTGCCGCCGTACTCGTCGAGTACCACCGCCAGGTGCACCTTGAGCCGCTTCATATCGGCCAGGACGTCCTCCACCTCCCGGGTGCCGGGCACGAAGAACGGGGGCCGCATCACGGCTGACACTTTCTCTTCCGGATTGCGGCGCAGGCCGATCAGGATGTCCTTGGAATGGACTACGCCCACGATCTCATCGATGCTCTCGGTGAAGACCGGATAGCGCGAGCGGCGCGCCTCGGCCACGGCGTCCGCGGCCTGTGCCACCGTCATGTCGCTTTCCAGCGCGGCCATCTGGGTGCGCGGGGTCATGACGTCCTGGGCCACCTTCTCGGTGAACTCGAACACGCCCTCGATGAGCCGGGCGTCCCCCTTGGGCAGCTCGCCGCCCTCCTGGCTCTGCTCCACCAGCATCAGGATCTCCGCCGGCGAATGGAGGCGCTCGGTTTCGGCGGAGGTAGGCTTGATCCCCATCAGCCGAACCAGGCGATTCGCGCTCCAGTTGAGGAGGCCGGTGGCGGGGCGGGTGATCCAGGAGAAAATCAGCAGCGGTCCGGCGACCCAGCGGCTGGTTACTTCGGGGTAGGTGATGGCCCAGGTCTTGGGAGCCTGCTCGCCGAACACGACATGCAGAAACGACACGGCCGAGACAGCAACCACGGAAGCGAATCCGCCACGGGCAAGGACGCTCAGGCCGGCGGGGAGGGTGACCAGCCAGTCCTTCAGAACGCGCACCAGCGTCTCTTCGGCCACGTAGCCCAGCAGGATAGAGGCAACCGTAATGCCGAGCTGGGCGGCCGAGAGCTGGCGGTTGAGATCGTCCATTGCCCGCGCGACGATGCGAGCTCTCCGGTCGCCGGCCCGGACCATTGAGTCGATGCGGGTGCGCCGCGATGCCACCAGGGCAAACTCGGCGGCCACGAAGAAGGCGTTGACGACAACCAGCACAAACAGGGCGATCAGCCGCCAGACCAAACCACCGTTCCCAGGGTCATCCATAGGGCAGAACTCTAGCGGGAGGCGACCCCAGTCGGGAGAGTCGGACCGGATGCTGCGTCACAATCAATTGTAATCAAAGGACTTAGCCAGTATTCCCGCGGGGAGGATTCAGGGCGGGGCGGCGGGATGGCGTCAAGACGCGGTCGCGATAGCTTTCCCCCTCATGACGGCGGAAATGATCCAGGATTGCATTGTCCGGGCACCGGTGCGGCTCACCCGGCGGCTGTGGATGGTGCTCGCCCTCACCGCCGGCTTTGTGGTGGTGGAGGCCGTCGGCGGGTGGTTGAGCGGCTCCCTCGCGCTGCTGGCGGATGCCGGTCACATGCTGACCGATGTGGGGGCGATCTCGCTCTCCCTTTTGACCGCGTGGGTCTCGCAGCGGCCTGCCACCGCTTCCAAGACCTACGGGTACCAGCGCTGGGAAATCCTGGCCGCCCTCATCAACGGCACGCTGCTGATTGGTATCGCGGGGTGGGTGGTGGTGGAGGCGATCGGGCGGTTCCATCACCCGGTGCAGATCCAGACCGGGCTGTTCCTCGCGATCGCGGCGATAGGCCTCCTGCTGAACCTGGTCAGCCTCAAGCTCCTTCACGGGCCGCACCGTCACGATTTGAACAGCCGGAGCGTCTATCTCCACGTCATGGGGGACGCCCTGGGCTCAGTGGCGGCCCTGGGAGCGGCGGTGGTGGTGCGGTTCACCGGCTGGGCCGCGGCCGATCCCCTCGCCTCCATTGTCCTGTCGCTCCTTATCCTGGCGGGGGCCTGGCGGGTGGTGCGGGAAAGCACCGACATCCTGCTCGAAGCGGTGCCGTCCCACATCGCCCTGCCCGAGGTGCAGCGCCGGATGCTCGGAGTCCCCGGTGTCGAGACGGTGCATGACCTTCACGTGTGGACGGTGACCAGTGGATTGGTCGCGATGAGCGGGCACGCCGTGGTTCCCGACCTCGATGTTCACCCGGTATGCCTGGAGCGAATCCGGTCCGAGATGGCCACCCTCGGCATCGGCCACGTGACCATCCAGCTGGAGACCCGCCACGAGTGCCGGGAACCGGCCGGGGAGCGGGCGTAAAATTGAGCTTGCCACCACGGCCTCTCCCGTCTATATATGCCGCCTTCGAGCCGGTTCGAGGTGGACCGGAGCAAACGCAGCGAACCGAAGGTATGGATGTCGAGTACGAGGCCGATTAGAAACATCGCCATCATCGCGCATGTTGATCATGGCAAGACCACGCTGGTAGACCAGATGCTGCGCCAGGCGGGCGCATTCCGGGTCAACCAGCAGGTCGCCGAGCGGGTGATGGATTCCAACCCACTGGAGCGGGAGCGTGGCATCACGATCCTCGCCAAGAACACGGCGGTCAATTGGGGTGGGACCAAGATCAACATCGTCGATACGCCCGGCCATGCGGATTTCGGTGGCGAGGTGGAGCGGATTCTCCGGATGGTGGACGGGGTCCTGATCCTGGTGGATGCGGCGGAAGGCCCGATGCCGCAGACCCGGTTCGTGACGCGAAAGGCGCTGGCCCTGGGGTTGCGGCCGATCGTGGCGATCAACAAGATCGACCGGTCCGATGCCGAGCCGCTCCGGGTGCACGACGAAGTGCTGGACCTGTTCATCG
Organism: Gemmatimonadota bacterium; assembly: GCA_040008015.1. Lineage (GTDB taxonomy): Bacteria > Gemmatimonadota > Gemmatimonadetes > Gemmatimonadales > GWC2-71-9 > DASYPP01. The sequence goes on along the minus strand of JBDTTZ010000033.1, from coordinate 25,286 downwards.
ATCTGGAAGCGAGTCCCGAGCAGCTGGATGCGCCTTTCCTTTATACGTCCAGCCGGGCGGGGACGGCGACCAAGGAGCTGGATCACCCGGGGACGACGCTGGAGCCGCTGTTCCAGGCCATCCTGGACTACACGCCGGCCCCCCGGGGAAACCCTGACGGGCCATTCCAGATGTTGATCTCCACACTGGACTTCTCCACCTTCCTGGGCCGGATGGCGATCGGCCGGATCGAGCGGGGCCGGGTACACCTGGGCGATACCGTAGCGGTGCTTCCGCTGGGCGTGCCCGGCATGGTAGTGGACCAATCGTTCGAACGGGCCAGGGTGACCAAGCTCTTCACGTTCGACGGCCTGCACCGGGTCGAAGCCGAAGCGGCCGAGGCTGGCGACATCATCGTGCTGGCCGGCATGGAAGGGATCGAGATCGGCCGCACGCTGACCGCGGTCGAGACCCCGCAGCGGATGGAGGGGATTGCGGTCGAGGAGCCGACCATCTCGGTCGACTTCATGGTCAACAACAGCCCGTTCGCCGGCCGGGAAGGGAAGTTCGTCACCAGCCGCCAGGTGCGGGAACGGCTGTTCCGGGAGCTGGAGCGGAACGTGGCGCTCCGGGTGGAAGAAACCGAAACCCCGGACACCCTGACCGTGTCGGGCCGGGGTGAGTTGCACCTGGCGATATTGATGGAAACGATGCGGCGTGAGGGCTACGAGTTCCAGGTGTCGCGCCCCCGGGTGATCACCCGGAAGGCGACCGATGGCACCCGGCTCGAGCCCTACGAAGAACTCATGATCGACGTGTCGGACGATTACCTCGGCACGGTGATGGAGACGCTGGGCCCCCGGCGGGCGGAGATGCTGGAGATGCGGAATCCGGGGCAGGGCATGGTGCGGATGAACTTCCGGATCCCGGCCCGCGGGCTCTTCGGCTACCGGTCGGAGTTCCTGACCGAGACCCGCGGAACCGGAATCATCCACCACCGGTTTCTCGACTACGGCGCCTGGGCCGGGCCTCTCGCGGGGCGGAAGAACGGGGTCCTGGTGGCGGATCGCGAAGGGCAGGCGGTGGCCTTCGCGCTGGGCGGGCTGCAGGAGCGGGCCCAGATGTTCGTGTCGCCCGGCGACGAGGTCTACGGCGGGATGATCGCGGGGGAGAACTCGCGGTCCGGCGATCTCGACGTGAACGTCACCAAGGAGAAGAAGCTCACCAACATGCGGACGACGGCCACGGACGACAACGTCCAGCTGGAGTCACCGCGGCAGATCACGCTGGAGTACGCCCTCGAGTACATCGAGGAAGACGAGCTGATCGAGGTGACGCCGAAGTCCATTAGGTTGCGCAAGCGTTCACTGGATGTGAACGACCGCAAGAAAGCCGCCCGGGCCGCCCGGGCCGACGCATCGTAACACTGATTCCCAAGGTGCGGGATCACCACTTTTTTGGCGGAGGAGATCATGTCGGCCTGGGAACCGTCGATGGAAGCGATCGAATTGCGGCGTCGGCCTGAGGAAGACGACGAGTTCGAGGACGATGGCTTTACCTTCGACGATGATGACGAGGAGGACCTCGACGAAGACGACGAGGACTTCGACGACGAAGACGCCGATTTCGAGGATGACGAGGACGACGATCTCGAGCAAGTCGATGTCGAAGAAGACGATGATGAGCCCCGGCCCAAGCGCCGGGGCCGGAACACCGAGGATATCTAGGCTGCAGGGCCTGTAGCTCAGGTGGTTAGAGCGCACGCCTGATAAGCGTGAGGTCGGTAGTTCAACTCTACCCAGGCCCATCGATGGATTGGCTTCTGGTTCTTCTGCTGGTGCTGGTCCTCTTCGTCGGGCTGATCCTGATACCCCTCGGACTGCCGGGACTCTGGGTGATGTTGCTGGCCATCCTCGGCTACGGCGCGCTCACCGACTTCCGCAGTATCGGCCTGGGAACCCTGGCCGTGGTCACCGCGCTGGCGTTCATCGGCGAGATCATCGAGTGGTGGGTCGGGTTCAAGTACACCCAGAAATACGGTGGGTCCCGCCGGGCGGGGTGGGGCGCGCTGCTGGGCGGCATCGTTGGCGCTTTTGCGGGAATTCCCATTCCCATCATCGGCAGCATTATCGGTTCCTTCCTGGGCTCTTTCGCCGGAGCCGCCATCTTCCAATTCACCAAGACACCCGATAACGCCGTCCGGGCCGGATGGGGCGCGCTCCTCGGCCGCCTGTGGGCGACGGCGGCCAAGACCTCGCTCGGCCTGGTGATGGCGGTGATCGCGGTTTTCGCCGCACTGCGGGGATAGCTTTTGCCACAGATCAATGCCGATTCGCACGGATTGTCCTGGAACAGTCATCCAGGTCTTGTAATACAGCTACTGAATCCAGGGTGGATCCGCGAAATCCGCGGCTAAAATCCTTGCCACGGATAGCGCTGATCTCGCGGATTGATCTGGGATGTTCATCCACGCCTGTAATACAGCAGCTGCAAGCAAAGTGGATCCGCGAAATCCGCGGCTAAATTCCTTGCCACGGATTAACCCTGATCGCGCGGATTGACGTGGGTGATTTCATCGGGCGACTGATCGACGGGAGCAGCTTCGCGGTCCTATGCCGGAAGTCTGGAGCCCGGTCCGACCCGGGTCGCCGCCTTCAAATCCCTCATCAATTCTCCCAGCCGCCGGTGCAGCTCCAGCGGTTCCCTGCCATGGCGCTCGATCATAGCGACCAGCGCTGAACCGACGATCACGCCGGCTGTTCCCGCGTTCATCGCTTGCCTCACCTGGTCCGGCCCGGCGATCCCGAAGCCGACCAGCGCCGGCGGTCCGCCCGCTGCTTCCAGTGAAGCGAGCAGGTCTTGATTCGGCTTCGGCGACCGGGTCTCATGACCGGTGACGCCGGAACGGCCCATGAGGTAGGTGTAGCCCTCACTCATCCGGGCTACCCGGCTCACGGTCGCCTGGTCGGCATCGTGAGGGAGCATGAGGACCGGGGCGACGTTGGCCCGGCGTGCCGCTTCAATGAACGGCGCCGCCTCTCCCGAAGGCACATCAGCGACCAGCACGGAATCCACCCCCGACAATCCGGCGAGGCGGTAGAACTCGAAGTTCTCCCGGTTCACCACCAGGTTGGCGTACACCAGGAGGCCGATCGGGATTTCCGGATAGATCGCCCGGACCTGGCGGACCAGGTCCAGGCACAGCGGCGGTGTGGCCCCGCCGTTGAGAGCCCGCAACGCGGCGCGCTGGATCACCGGACCGTCGGCGATGGGATCGGAGAACGGGATGCCGAGCTCCAGGGCGTCGGCTCCGTTTTCGACCAGGGTCCGGATGACGGCGAGTGAGGTTGCGGGGTCCGGGTCGCCCAGCATGATGAAGGGCACCAGCACTCCCTCGCCCACGGCGTGCCGCTCCCGGAACAGAACGTCGTAGCGATTCATGGGATGGCTCCCTGCGCCAGGACGTGGGCGAGGTCCTTGTCGCCTCGGCCCGAAAGATTCACCAGGATAACCGTGCCTCCGGGAGATTCCTTCGCGAGCACCAGCGCGTGAGCGAGTGCGTGGGCGGATTCCAGCGCCGGGATGATTCCCTCGTCCCGGGAAAGCTGCCGAAAGGCGTCGAGCGCCTCGGCATCGGTCGCCGCGACGTACTGTGCCCGGCCGGTGGACCTGAGCCAGGCATGCTCGGGCCCGACGCCGGGATAATCCAGGCCGGCGGAAATCGAATGCGATTCCTTGACCTGGCCATGTTCATCCTGGAGCACGCAGGTGCGGCTGCCGTGCAGGATCCCCGGCCGGCCGCGCTGGAGCGTGGCGCCATGGGCTCCGCTGTCGAGCCCTCTTCCTCCGGCTTCGACTCCGACCAGGCGCACCGTCTTGTCGTCCAGAAAGGCGGTGAAGATGCCGATGGCATTGGAGCCTCCGCCGACGCAGGTGATCACGGAGTCAGGCAGCTGGCCCGCGTGCGCCAGGACCTGGCGCCGCGCTTCATCGCCAATCACCCGCTGAAATTCTTTCACGATCGTGGGGAAGGGATGGGGGCCGGCGACGGTGCCGAGGAGGTAGTGGGTCGTGGGATAACTGGCCGCCCAGTCGCGCAGCGCCTCGTTGATTGCGTCCTTGAGGCTCCGGCTGCCGCCCTCAACCGGGACCACCTCCGCTCCCAGCAGCCGCATCCGGTTCACGTTGGGTTCCTGGCGGGCAACGTCCTGTGACCCCATGTAGATCCGGGTGGTCATCCCCATCAGCGCCCCCGCCATCGCGGTGGCGACTCCGTGCTGTCCGGCGCCGGTCTCGGCGATCAGCCGAGTCTTGCCCATCCGGCGCGCGAGCAGTGCCTGGCCCAGGACCTGGTTGGTCTTGTGGGCTCCGCCGTGCAGCAGGTCTTCTCGTTTGAGATAAATCGCCGCGGCGGAGCCGCCACCGAAATTGCGGCAGCGGTAGAGCGGCGTCTCCCGGCCGGCATAGTCCCGGAGCAGGCCAGCCAGCTCGGCCTGAAACCGGGGATCCTGCTGCGATTCCCTGAAGGCGGTTTCCAGCTGGTCGAGGGCCGGTACCAGCAGCTCGGGGACATACATGCCGCCAAACTCACCGAAGCTGCCGCGGGCGGGGACGAAGCCGGCGTTCATGCCTGGCTCCGCAGCGCATCGAAGAACGCACGCAGCCGGTGCTCGTCCTTGATGCCGGGTGAGGATTCAACTCCCGAGCTCACATCCAGGATGCCGCAGCCCTGCTCGTGGGCGCGACGGGCATTGTCCGGGGTGAGGCCGCCCGCAAGCACGATCCGGGATCGGTCGGCAACGTCCCGAAGCAGTCCCCAGTCAAAGCGCTGCCCGCTGCCACCGCGCTCCGTCGGGTGATAATTGTCGAGCAGGAGACGGTCGGCCCCGGTTTCGGCCCGGGAGGGTATTCGCTTCCGCACTGGTATGGCTCTCCAGATCTCGCAGGTTGCCGGGAGCATTCCCCGGAGCTGGCTGACGTAGCTCGGAGTCTCGTCGCCGTGGAGCTGAACCGCGGACAGCTGCAGCCGGTTTGCCAACTCGGTGACACGGCCAGACTCGGCGTTCACGAACACCCCGACCCACGCCAGCGGAGCGGCGTGCCGAATCACGGCGGCCTGCTCCTCGCTTACCACCCGGCGCGATTCCGGAGCAAAGACCAGTCCGCCGAACGAGGCACCTGCACGCCATGCGGCCTGGGCGTCCTCCGCCCGAGCCAGCCCGCATACCTTGACGCTGCCGTAGACCAGTGTGCGTGCCGCCTGGCCGACGTCGGGTGAACGCATGATCTCGCTCCCGACCAGGAATACGCGGGCGCATGCAGAGAGCCGGTCAACGTCCACCCGGCTCCGAATGCCGGACTCCGCTACTACCAGTCGGTCCCGGGGGATTCTCGGAGCCAGCCGCTCGGTTGTCGCCAGGTCGATGGCCAGCGTTCTCAGGTCGCGGTTGTTGATCCCAATGATGCGGGCGTCCAGCGCCAACGCCCGATCCAGCTCCGGCTCGTCGTGAATCTCGGTCAGCACGTCCATGCCCAGCTGCCGGGCGGCCGCGGCGCATTCCAGGTAACCGAGTTCGTCCAGCACGGACATCATGAGGAGAATGGCGTCCGCGCCGGCCGCCCGGGCCTCCACCACCTGGTAGGGTGCCACAACAAAGTCCTTGCAGAGGACCGGTCGCCTTGTCCGGCTCCGCACCAGGCCAAGATGTTCGATCGAGCCGTGAAAGAAATCGGGCTCGGTCAACACCGAGATGGCGTCGGCGACGCCATCGTAGGCTTCCGCGATCTCTCCGGGATTGAACTCGGAGCGAAGCAGTCCCGCCGAGGGTGAGGCTCGCTTGATCTCGAGGATAAAGCGAAGCCCGGGGCGGGAGAGCGCCGCCGCAAGGCTGCGGGTCGTTCCGGTCACCTGGCGTTCCACCGTGGCCAGCGGGCGCCGCCGCTCCCGTTCGGCGACGGCGCTTCGCCGTTGCTCGAGTATGCCGGTCAGGACGGACATCAGTGTCCCCGACTCATGGTGGCCAGGCGCTGGAGCCGATCCCATGCTCCGCCGGTCGCGAGGATTTCCCGGGCCCGGGTGTAGCCCGCCGCGAAGGTATCGGCCAATCCGGCCAGCTGCAGCAGGGCAGCCGTGTTCACCGCGACCGCGGCGTTGTGAGCCTCGGAGCCCTGGCCGCTGAGCAGCGACTCGACGGCACGGGCGTTGTGCGCCGGGTCTCCACCCGCCAGCGCCGAAAGCGGGAAGGCGGCGACCCCGAAATCGCCGGGCGAGAATCGCCGGGTAATGACACTTCCGAGTGACAACTCGGCGGCGTGGGTCTCGCCATGCAGCGCGATTTCATCGAGGCCCAGCCCGTTCACCACCAGCGCCCGCTCACACCCCAGCATGACCAGGGTACGTGCGACGGTTACGCACAATGCGGAGTCGTACACGCCAACCAGCATGATCGGCGGGCGGGCCGGGTTGACCAGCGGTCCAATGAGGTTGAACACCGTGCGGGTGGCCAGCTGCTTCCGCACCGGCATGACGTGGCGAACCCCGCGGTGATAATGGGGGGCAAAGAGGAAGGTGACCCCCGCCTGGTCCAGGCAGTGGCGCGCGGTATCGGGAGACATGTCCAGCCGGACTCCAAAAAGCTCGAGCAGGTCCGCCGAGCCGCATTGGCTGGAGACGGAGCGATTACCATGTTTTGCCACCGGCAATCCCGCTTCCGCCGCCACGAACGCGACGGCCGTGGAGATGTTGATGGAGCCGGACCCATCGCCACCAGTGCCGACGATATCGGCAAAGCGATAGCTGGGCCGGGGAAATTCCAGGGCGGAAGACCGGAGCGCGAGCGCCGCGCCGGCGATCTCTTCCGCGGTCTCTCCTTTCAGCTTCAGCGCGATCAACAGTGCCGTGATGTCGACGTCGGTCAGCTCGCCCCGGATCACCGCGCCGAAGAGATCGGTGGTGTCCGAGGCCGGCAGGGATTCCCCGTCCAGGAGCCGAGTCAGGCCGGTATGCATGCGGGGACTCCGGCCGGAGTGAAGCTCAGGGCAAGATCGAGGACGTTGGCCAGGATGCGGGGTCCCGATGCCGTCAGAATGGATTCCGGATGGAACTGGACTCCGTACACCGGCAGGGTGCGGTGGGCGACCGCCATCACGACGTCCTCGTCCCGGGCGATCACTTCGAGCTCGTCGGGGACCCACCGGGCGACGAGCGAATGGTAACGTCCCACCTGGAGCGTTCGGGGCAACCCGGCGAACAGCGGATGGCTGGTGTGGTGAATGGTCGAGGCTTTGCCGTGGACGATCGAGGGCGCCGGGCCGACGTTGCCACCGAACGCCGCGACGATCGCCTGGTGGCCCAGGCAGACACCGAACAGGGGAATGTGGCCGGCCAGCCGGCGAACAACGTCCAGGCAGCAGCCCGCTTCCCGGGGATTGCCCGGGCCGGGAGAAAGCACGACAAGGCGGCATGCCTTCTCACCGGCGCGCGCGAAGACCTCGTCGGCACTGCGATCGTTCCTCAGCACCTCGCATTCGGCGCCGGCGGTCGCGATCGCGTCCACCAGGTTGAAGGTGAAGGAATCGTGGTTGTCGATGAAGAGCACGTACGGGCGTTCAGGCATGGGCGGCCTCCATCGAGGCCACTGCGTTGGACTCGGCGATCGCCCGCAGGACCACCGATGCCTTCTGCCGGGTTTCGTCGGCTTCGCGCTCGGGGACTGAATCGTGGACTACGCCGGCCCCGGCCCGGACATATGCGATGCCATCCCTGACCAGCGCCGCGCGGATGACGATCGCGGTGTCGAGGGTGCCATCACTCTGGAGGTAGCCGATGGCGCCACCATAATGCCCGCGCGAATCGGTTTCGTGCTCTCGCAGCAGCTGCATCGCCCGGAGCTTGGGCGCGCCGGTCAGGGTCCCCAGGTTGAAGCAGGCCTGGCAGGCGTGAAGTGCATCGAGGCCGGGGGCCAGCTCGCCGGCCACCCGGGAGACCAGGTGCATGACCCGCCCGAACCGCTCGACCCGGAGCAACTCCGTCACCCTGCGAGTCCCCGGCCGGCTGATCCGGGCGACGTCGTTCCGCGCCAGGTCCACCAGCATCAGGTGCTCGGCGTTTTCCTTGGGATCGAGCCGCAGCTCGGCTTCGAAGCGGGTGTCGAGCTCGGAATCAATGGCGCCATCCGCCCCGATTCCTCGCGGCCGGGTTCCGGCGATGGGCGACAGCTCGATGCTGCGGGTGCGGCCGTCCACCTTCACCGCGGATTCCGGCGAGGCGCCAAAGAGAGTGAATTCGCCGGCGTTCATGAAGAAGAGGTAGGGCGAGGGCTCCAGCCGCCGAAGCCGCTCATAGGAATCCAGCGCATCATGGCAGGGAAGCGAGAAGGTCCGGGAAGGAACGATCTGGAATACGTCGCCCCGGGTAATGAAATGTTTGAGGTTGTTCACCAGCTTCGCAAAACCGGCGTCGTCCTGGTCCACCTCCGGGAGGTCGGGCCCGGGCAAAGGGACTGCGCGCTCCTCAGGCTGTGATGGGGGACCGAAGCCCAGATTGCCGGCCGCCTCGGTCATGTCCAGCATCGCCTCCCGCGCGGCGTCGAACGCGTCTCCCTCGTCCGGGCCAATGACCGGGGCGATGATCTCGGTCTGGCCCCGCAGGTGATCGACGATGATGAGTCGGTCGGCCAGGTAAAACCGGAAATGAGGGATGGCCTGGCCGGGTGACCTGGGGGCCGGCAGCGGCTCGAAATGCTCGGCCAGGTCGTAGCTGAAGAGTCCGGCCAGGAGTATTGATTCGGGAAGATCGGTTTGCGCCGGGCGGAAGAGCCGCGTGATGGTACGGAGGATGTCGAGCGCCGACGTGGCGTGGAATCGTTCCGAATCGGTGTTGCGGGGGCCAGGAAGCGGAATCGTGAGGCGAAGCGAAAGGCCGGCCAGGTCAGGATGAAATTGAAAGAGCTCGCGCTCCAGGAAATGGAGCAAAACGGCCGCGTTCGGTTTCAGCGCTTCGATCACGATACTCTCGCGATGGCAGGTGATCGCGAGCGCCGCCGAGACCATGAGGAGCGATCGCTGATGGCGCCGGCTCTCCGGCTCGGCCGACTCCAGCAACAGGGTGTGCGGCAGGGCTCCTTCGTCGGTAAGAGCGCGAAAGAGCAGCAGCGGGGGAGCCGCGTGATCGAGCCGGCGGGTGAGAGCCGGAATGCCACCCGGTTTCCGGGCAATGATGGTCATGATTTCCTCGAAAGGTGCCCAACAAAAAAGCCTGCCAGTGGTGGCAGGCTCGGCGACGGGGCGGCTCTGGTCAGCCGGAGATCATGCGCGAAGCCTGCCGGGACGCTCGATGCGCCACGACCCACGCCAGCTGGAAGGCTTCAGGGATGAACTCATGGAACCAAGACTACGGGCCGGTCCTGCCCTTGTCAACCAGTATTAGCTTGGGACGCTATGGAGACTCGAAAGATCGGCAACCTGACGGTCTCGGTTGTTGGGCTGGGGTGTAACAATTTCGGTTCCCGGCTCGATGCCAGGCAGACCGCGAACGTCGTGGCGGCGGCGCTCGACTCCGGTGTCACGCTCTTTGACACGGCGGACATCTACGGAAAAACGAAGAGTGAGGAATACCTGGGCCTGGCGTTGAAGACCAGGCGCGGCGACGCGGTGATCGCGACCAAGTTCGGGATGCCGATTGACGACCGGCACACGGGTGCCCGGCCGGAATACGTGCGCCAGGCATGCCGGGACAGTCTCCGGCGGCTCGGTACGGAGTGGATCGACCTGTACCAGCTCCACCAGCCAGATCCCACTACTCCCGTGGCTGCCACCATCGAGGCGCTGGATCAGCTGGCGAAGGAGAAGAAGGTCAGGGAGATCGGCTGCTCCAACTTTGATGCGGGCCAGCTGCGGGAAGCGGCGAGCGCGGCGCGAGCCGGTGCCTCAAGGTTGGTCAGCGTTCAGAACGAATACAGTCTCCTGAATCGAACCGCCGAGGCCAGCGTCATCCCCGAATGCCGCAAGCAGGGCCTGGCGTTCATGCCCTATTTCCCATTGGCCAGCGGATTGTTGACGGGCAAGTACCGACTGGGTGCGCCGGTTCCGAAAGGAACTCGGCTGAGCGAAGGCGGCCGCTACAGTCACTGGCTGGACCAGGACAAGGTCGCCATGGTGGACTCGCTTGCCAGGTTCGCGGAAGCGCGGGGACATACGATGCTGGAGCTGGCGATCTCCTGGCTCCTGGCGGAGACTACCGTGGCATCGGTCATCGCGGGGGCGACCAGCCCGGAGCAGGTACAGGCGAACGCCAAAGCCGGGCAGTGGAAATTGACAGCGGATGAGCTCAAGGAGGTGGATACGCTTCTGGCGGGCAAGCCGAGCTGATGCACCACTGATTCACCCAGATTGTCACGGATCACGACAGAGTGCTGATGTAAGTATCGCCTTTGCGACTTCTCCATTCAATCCGTGAGAATCGGCGCAATCCGTGGCCAAGGTTTCTTGCCACCGATCCACACCGATCTTCGCGGATCACCAAGAAATACGGATTGAAACGTCATTTCTTGTCACTTCTTGAGATATCCGCGAGTATCGGCGCAATCCGTGGCTAAGGTTCTTTGCCACTGATTCACACAGGTTTTCACGGATCACCAAGTAATGTCGACTGTCTATCAGCGACGGGGCCAACGGGGGAGAATCGAACCTTTTCTGAGTTGGACATGATCATACGCTTGAATTCCGCCCTTGGACCAAAATTGAGGAGCAGCCCGACCTCGATGCGCGTAGCCTTGAGAAGGTTGAGCAACTGCGCTTCGTGGCCCGGGGTAAGCGTGCGTACGGCTTTCAATTCGACTACGACCTGACCATTCACGATGAGGTCAGCGACATACTTGCCCACGCATTGTCCACGAAATGATACCTCAATGTCGCTTTGTCTTTGGACCGCAATCCCAGCTGCATGAAGTTCAATCTCAAGAGCAGATTGATAGACTGATTCAAGGAATCCGTAACCCAGTTGATTGTAGACATCGTAGAACCCGCCGATGATGATCTGGGTAATATCGGCATGCAATAGATCAGGTTTCATTGCTGGACGGACCCTTGGGTGCGGAAGGAGATCATGGTCTGACATTAAAGAAGTTTTGTCCTTCCAGGTAACCAAAGCAATGCGAGCTGAGTCCAAAAACCGCGCATCCGCGATATCCGTGTGACCCGTGGCAGAATGTCCCTGTCACCCTGTAGCCAACCTTGCTAATCTCCTGCCATGTGCACTCTCGCCTGGCTGTCCCGACCTGACGGTTTCGCCCTGTGGCACAGCCGGGACGAGCAGCGCGCGCGCTCGCCGGGGCTGCCGCCGCGCGTGGAGCGCGGCCATGGTATCGCGTGGATTGCCCCGGCGGATACCGAGGCGGGAGGGACCTGGGCTGGTGTCAATACGGCGGGCGTGGCCACCGCGATCGCCAATCTGATCGTGGGAACCGCGCCGGTTGCCCCCACCATCAAGGTGAGCCGCGGTCTGCTGGTGCGGAGCCTGCTTGGCCTTCCAACGACCGACCGGGTCAGGAGCGTGCTCTCCGCCACGAGTCTCCAACCCTACGAGCCTTTCACACTGGTCTCATTGGAGACCGGCCGGCCGCCGCTAATCCTGCGCTGGGACCGGCAGGCGTTGAAGGAGGTCGAGCCGCTCGGGAAGGTCCTCCTGGTGACAAGCGCGGGAGGTCACCAGGAAATCGAAGCTGCTCGGCGGGAGCTCTTTCGGGCGTTGGAAAACGAGTCCGCTGTCGACGACGGAGAAATCGAACAGCTGTATCGCGCCCCTGCCAGTTCCACCGGTAGGAGCATCGGCGTGGACCGCCCCGATGTCTCCACCGTGAGCCTCACCCGAATCGAAGTATCGCCCAGTCAGGTGACAATGACCTATACGCCCGGACTGCCGAGCACCACGTTACCGGGCGCGCCGGTCACACTGGCCCGCTCTACCCTCTCCGCCTGACTCTCTCTCCCATTATGGGAGAGGGGGCTTAGGGGTGAGGGAGAGGTCCTGAAAATCGAAACTGAAATCCACGCTGGGCGACGCGGGTGCCATCCGCGCCCGCTCGATGCTGCCGTCCGGATTGAGAGCGAAGGTGATGTAAGCGTCCGCCCGCAGCTCGCGATCTCGCCAGCGGACGAGGAAGGTGTCGTACTGCCAGTGTTCCAGGTCGCCGAGCAGTGATGGAGTGTGCGAAAACTGCAGGGTGAGCTTCCCGCCACTCAGCGCAAGCACCACATCGCCATACCACGGATCGGTGTACGTCCCGGCATAGCGTGCCAGCGGCAGCGAAGGACCGCGCATACTGTCCCGCGCCGCCGAGGCCTCATGTTCGGCCGCCGCATTCATCGAATCTCCCCGCGCCGAGATGGTGCGCCATGCCGTGCGCCAGTCGTATTCGACCCCCAGGTAGTGATCCAGCACCCGAAAGACGATCGGTTCCATTGCCTCGCTCTCATGGTTGGTGAGCAGCGCCACGCCGAGCCGAAGCTCCGGAATCATGGCAACCCGCGAGATGTATCCCGGGAGGCCGCCGGTGTGGGTAATGAGCTTCTTGCCCCGGTAGTCACGGACAAAGAATCCGAGGGCATAACCCTGAAAATCGGCCTTGAGCGGAGCCAGCTCCGGCGGGACGCCACCGGGCGGGATCGGGGTGACGATGCTCCATAGCTGGCGGGTGGTGCGCGGTTGAAAGAGACGGGTCCCGCCGGCCACCGCACCGGAGTCGAGCTGCACGATGAGCCACTTCGCCATGTCCGTGGCGTTGGAGTTGATCCCGCCCGCCGGGTTGGTATTGTCGCTGTCGAACGGCTTGATGACCCTGACCGTGCCGTCAACCCTCGCGTGGGTGGTTGCGACATTGCCGCCGGTGGCCGCGTCGGAGTGGCGCACGTTGCTCTCCGTCATCCCCACCCGCTCCAGGATCCGGCTGCGGACAAAGTCTTCCCAGGATTGGCCACTGACCGATTCGATCAACTCGCCCGCGATCAGGTACAGCACGTTGTCGTAGGCGTAGGCGCTCCGGAAACTGGTGCTCAGCGGGATGTACTGCAGCCGTTGGGCAATCTCCTTCCGGTTGTAGGTCGACGTCGGCCACCAGAGCAGGTCCCCGGCGCCCAGGCCCAGGCCGCTCCGGTGCACCAGGAGGTCGCGTACCGTCATCTGGGTGGTCACGTAGGGGTCCGACAGGCGGAACCAGGGCAGATAGCTGATGACAGGAGCGTCCCATTTCAGCTTGCCCTCTTCCACCAGGATGCCCAGAGCGGTCGCGGTGAACGCCTTGGTGTTGGACGCAATGCCAAACAGGGTGTGGGCGTCCACCGGCTCAGGCCGGCCCAGGGTGCGCACGCCGTAGCCCCGGGCGACCACGACCTTGCCGTCCTTCACGATGGCCAGCGAAACCCCGGGAACGGCGAAGTCCGCCATGATCTGCTGGACGTAGCGGTCGAGGTTGGGTGGCGGGGCGGGGGCCTGTGCAGCGAGGGTGGAGCTTATTGCCAGATACCCGGAAAGAGAAATCAGGCGTGGCACGGGGGAATCCTGGATTGGGGGTGGAAAGCAGTACGTCAAGGTGAAGGCCGATGGCCGCGGGCGCAAGATACGTTTCGAGTGAGGGAGGTCACGGAGCAGGGGTCGAACCCGGGCCAGATTCCGGTAAACACCCAGCCGGAGGTAGCAATGGCGACCGTAAAGGATCCCGTGTGCGAGATGGACGTAGACCCGGCGAAGACCCCGTGGAAATCCAAGGTCGGAGAGCGGGAATATTTCTTCTGTTCCGATCAGTGCCGGCGCGATTTCGAGGCCGAACCATCCAAATACGATGCGGATATCAAGGCCGATCCGCCCTACACCGTGTCGCACGGCTTTCCGGCCCCCCGGTTTGGCTCGGCGGCAAGTGGCGGGCTGGAGAATGAGCCCGTAATCGAGCGCCGGCGGAGCAGCCGCGACGGCTGAGATGTATCACCGCTGAGTCGGCGCTCGATGAGGTGAGGCCTGCCTGGCGGGTTGATTCCGTTTAGTTTCCCCGCCATGACGCCGCTCGCGTTCACCGTTGTCGCGTTCTGCATCTCCCTTGGCGCCGGATTCCTGGGCTCCCTGCTTGGCCTGGGGGGCGGCATCATCGTCATTCCGGCGCTCACCCTCTGGCTCCACGTCGACATCCGCTACGCGATCGGGGCCAGTATTGTCTCGGTCATCGCCACCTCCAGCGGCGCCGCGGCCACATACGTCCGCCAGCGCCTGGCCAACTTGCGGGTGGCCATGGTGCTGGAGCTGGCGACGACGGCGGGCGCCATCTCGGGTGCATACATGGCCGGGCAACTGGCGGGGCGCTGGCTGTACCTGATCTTTGCCTTCATCATGGTCTACTCCGCGGCCATGATGTTTCGCAGCACCCAGGACGAGCCCCTGGCGCGGCACGCGCCCTGGGCCGACCATCTGAAGCTTCACAGCAGCTACCATGATGACCGGTTGGGCCACGAGGTGCTCTATCGGGTTGCCGGGACGCGCATCGGCCTGGTGCTCATGTACCTGGCAGGGGGGATCAGCGGTCTCCTCGGTATCGGGTCCGGCGTACTCAAGGTCCCGGCGATGGACCTGGCGATGGGGCTCCCGATCAAGGTCTCCACCGCGACCAGCAACCTGATGATCGGCGTGACCGCCGCGGCCAGCGCGGGAGTGTACTTCGTCCGGGGAGACATCGATCCGTTCGTCGCGGCGCCCGTCGCCCTCGGCGTCCTGCTCGGCGCGCTCGCTGGATCCCGGGTGATGGGTCGGATCCCCACGTCCATGCTTCGCGCCGTGTTCGTCGTGGTTGTCCTCGTGGTCGCGTCGCAGATGCTGTGGAAAGGGTTCCACCTGTGACCGAGCCGGAAGTCCTGATCAGCCGCACGCTCAGGATCGGGGTGATCCTGAGCGTGGCCATCCTGGTCCTCGGGACCCTGGTCAGCTACTTCGGTGACTCCGCCTACCTGCTTTCCGCCGCCGAGCTGGACCGGCTGCACCAGCCGGGCGCCGCGATGCCCCAGACGATTGGGCAGGTGCTGGCCGGCGTGTCCCACCTGCACGGGCCGTCGATCATCTCCCTCGGTCTCCTGGTGCTGATCGCTACTCCGGTCGCGCGGGTGGTGATGTCCATCCTGATCTTTCTCAAGGCCCGGGACCGACTGTATGTAGCGATCACTTCATGTGTTTTCCTCCTGCTGCTGTTCAGCTTTCTGATCGGTGGCAGGTAGTGGCACCCCTCCTGGTTCTGTTCGTCACCGCGTTCGTGGACATGATCGGTCTTACCATGATCGTGCCCATTCTCCCCTACTACGCCACCAACTTCGGCGCCAGCGCTTCGACCGTCGGGTTACTTATCTCGGCGTTCTCGCTGGCCCAGCTGGTCGTGGCGCCGGTCTGGGGCCGGTTCTCGGACCGGTACGGACGGCGGCCCGCGATTCTTGCCGGCCTGTTGATCACCGCGGTCGCGTACGTGGTGTTCGGACTCGCCGGCTCGGTCGTCGTCCTGCTCCTTTCCCGGATCGTACAGGGGCTTGGCGGCGGGACCATTGGAGTCGTCCAGGCCTACGTGGCGGACGCGTCGGCACCGGAGCAGCGAACCAAGAGCCTGGGATGGCTGTCTGCGGTCACCAGCCTGGGCGCGGTGGCGGGTCCGGCTTTTGGGTCCGTGATGATCGATCTCGGTGGCCAGCGAGCGCCGGGGTTCGCGGCCGCCGGCCTTTCGCTGCTCGTCGCCATGTTCGCCTGGCGCTACCTGCGGGAGTCGAAGGAGCTGCGGATGTCGGGCAGTCATGCCCGGCCGGGCGCCACCACCAGCCGCGCCGCGATCCGCCGGGTAGCGACCCACTGGGACGATCCTGCCTCGCGCCTGATCTGGATCTATACCGTCGGCATCGGCGCATTCTACGGAACCATTCAGACGGTGCCGCTCCTGCTGGCGGCGCGGCATCACATCACCGAGCACAACATCGGCTATTTCATCATGTACCTCGGCGGAATGGGCGTCGTGGTGCGGAGCCTGATCCTTGGACGCATGGTCGATACGCTCGGCGAGGCGCGGCTCTCGCGGCTGGGCATCGCCCTTCTCGCGCTGGGCCTGGCCCTCACCGGCCTTGCCCATGGATGGCTGGTGCTGGCCGTGGGTTTCACCCTGATGCCGATCGGAACGGCGTTTCTGTTCCCCTGCGTCACCGGCCTGCTTTCCGGTGTCGTCCCCGGCAATGAGCGGGGCCTCTACATGGGCGTGCAGCACACCTTCGGCGGCATCTCGCGGGTGGTGTTTCCCATTGCGGCCGGGGTGATGATGGACCACCTGGGGATCGGGGTGCCCTTCTGGATCTCAGCACTGCTGGTGATTGCCACGCTCCCGCTGACTGCCGCCATGCAGAGCTATCTCAAGCCCGCAACACCGGCGGAGAAGGAGATCGAGGAGATCGCTTCGGCGGACGTGACGGGCGAAATGCCCGCCGCCCCGACGGGGTGAACGTGGGAGAATGGCACGCTACCGCTTCAACGCGGATCTTCACCGAAACTCGCTGATCAATTCTTCAGCAGTCACAATTCTCGTCACCAAGCTACCCCCTTATCTCGTACCCAGCCTTCGAGTGATCCGATTTTATCGCAATCTGCGCAATCCCGCCTTTCTGGATGGTCTCACACTGACGCTGAAAGGGTTTGCCTCGTCAACACCTAGCGCTCCAGGCCGTCCAGGGCACGTAACCTGCCGCCCGTTGATCTGAAGCCTTACACGCAATAATCAGCAGTTTTCTTATCGCAGGGCAGGCACGCCTGCGCTAACCCAAGTTCATTCGAGGTTCCCATGCGCCGAATTCTTCCGGCGGGCCTGCTGCTTGGCCTCGTGATCAGCATCGTGTCGGCTCACTCGGCGGTTGCCCAGAGCAGCTACCGCCGCGGCTTCTGGATTGGAGCCGGCCTCGGTAACTCGCGCACCGACGTCGAATGCGCGGTGTGCGTTGATGACACCAAGGGAGAGCTCAGCGGCTATCTCCGCGGCGGCTTTACCCTGAAACCGAGCCTGCTCCTTGGGCTGGAAGCGACCCGGACCCAAAACAGCGAGGACGAGGTCAGCGAGCGCTACAACGGAATGTCGGCCATCCTGCTGTTCTATCCCGGCCGAGGGGGCCTCTACTTCAAAGGCGGAGTCGGCATCCTGGACTATAAGGCGAGCGATGACTCGGATGAGATCACGGCCCGGACCGTGGCCATCAGCCTCGGCATCGGCTACGAGGTCAGGGTTGCCCAGCAGTTCTCGGTGGTTCCGTTCCTGAACCTCACCGCTACCACCCAGGGCGACGGCCGGCCAATTCGCCCAACGGCGGCGGCCGCCGGATCATCCCGGACCGGGCCTGCGTGGACCAGTTCATCCTCCGGCCCCCTGGCACCAACTCCGATTTCAACGCGATCCGGGAGAGCTGGCAGGTGTCCGGGTTGGTTCAAAAGGACGATGGTGACGTGATCGCGTCGGTGGATCCGTACTTCCAGGTGCTCTTCCCCAGCCGCTTTTACGACCCGGCGGCGCCCAGCGCGACGGGCCGGCTGATGGATGTCTGCTATGAGACGGAAAACAACGGGGACGTGGCCCAGGGCGGCGCCTGCGCCCAGTCCACCAACAACGGCCAGCTCCAGGGCCTGGCGTTCGATGATCCGCGGGTGGCGTTCAATGGATCGCGCCGCTTCGTGGACATCAACCGGACCCGGATCGACAACTGCATGGCGACAAAATCTGGTTTACCGATCCCTTCGGGCGCCACGGCAGCACCGTGGCTTTCCCCGGCTCGATCCGCCAGTATGTCGCGGCGGTGAACAATGACTACGGGTTCGATGTCTCGGGCCCCAGCATGGGCAGCCAGCGGAACTATGGTGGCCACGGAGTGCACGCGCCGAACTAGGATTGAGTAGTCAACCAACAGAGACACAAAGCCACCAAGGTTGCGATCCAGGCAACCTTTGTGACTCTGTGCCTTTGTGGTAGCAGTGATCTATCTTTACCGCATGAACTCCTCCCGGTTTACGCAGGACCGCAGGCGGTGGATCGCTGCCCTGCTTCTCGTCTCCCTGCCTATTCAGGCGCTGCTGGCGCAGGATGACCCCCGCGCCGCCTCTCCCGGCATTCAGCACGTCGAAGCCAGCCTCCGCCAGGTCATCTCCGGTGACCAGGCGCTGGAGACCGTGGCCTTTGTAGAACGCTACTGGCGGGTGCCGGGGAACGCCGGCTACAACAGCAGTATCAACCAGGTCGCCAGCCTGCTGGAGCACGCCGGCTTCGTCCTGGAGGACGGGGCCCGGGCCGCCGACCG
Organism: Gemmatimonadota bacterium; assembly: GCA_040008015.1. Taxonomy (GTDB): domain Bacteria; phylum Gemmatimonadota; class Gemmatimonadetes; order Gemmatimonadales; family GWC2-71-9; genus DASYPP01. The sequence goes on along the minus strand of JBDTTZ010000033.1, from coordinate 6,971 downwards.
GCTGGTGTACCGGCTCGAGCGGCGCCCGATGACCAGCCCCGCCTGGGAACCGGAGAACGCGACCCTCACCATCGCCGGTCAGCCGGCGCCGCTGCTCACCTTCGCGAAGAATCGCAACATGCTGGCGATCAATTCCTGGTCGACTCCGCGGGGCGGGGTCGAGGCGGAAGTGGTTGCCGTGGGCGCCGGCCGCCCGGAGGATTTCCAGGGCAAGGACGTCAGTGGCAAGATTGTCTACGCCGAAGGCGGCGGCATGGGTCGCCTCTTTCGGGAGGCGGTGGTCAATCGCGGCGCGATCGGGGTGATCGACTATGCCATGCCGGCCTACACCCGGCCCGAGGTGAATACCACCTCGATCCAGTTCGGCGGTATTCCGCTGGATACCACCCGGACCTCGTGGGGGATTTTTCTTTCCTTTGCCGCCCGCGAATCGCTTCGCAAGGCGCTCGCCGCCGGCCCGGTGCGCTTGAAGGTGGAGACCCGCACCCGGATCTATCCCTCCGAAGAGCTGACCCTGATTGCGGAAATCCGGGGAACCACCGTTCCCGACGAGCGTTTCGTGTTCAGCGCGCACGTGCAGGAGCCCGGCGCCAACGACAATGCATCCGGCGTGGGCACCCTGGCGGAGATCGCCCGGAGCCTGGGCCAGCTGGCGACCCAGGGCGAGTGGACACCGCTCCGCACCGTCACCTTCATCTGGGGCGACGAAATCAATGCGACCGCCCGCTTTCTCCAGGAGAATGCCGGCAGTGCCAGGGGGGTGCGCTGGGGGGTATCGCTCGACATGGTCGGAGAGAATACCCAGCTCACCGGTGGCACCTTCCTGATCGAGAAGATGCCCGATCCCTCGGCGATCTGGACCCGGGGCGAGGACCATCACACCGAGTGGGGCGGCGAGGCGCTGAGCCTGGCGCAGATGACGCCTCACTACCTGAATGACTTCGTCCTCGACCGCTGCCGCGACCAGGCGGCCGTGACCCACTGGGTGGTGAAAACCAATCCCTTCGAGGGGGGCAGCGATCACCAGGCCTTCCTCGACGCCGGGAAGCCCGGCCTCCTGCTTTGGCACTTCACCGACCAGTTCTATCACACCGACAACGACCGGCTCGACAAGGTCTCGCCCGAGACCATGGCCAACGTCGGGGTCTGCGCCGCGAGCGTGGCGGCCGTCCTCGCCTCGCCCGACAGCGGCACTGCCCGTGCCATCGTGGACGAGACTGAGCGCGCGGCCCTGGACCGGCTGGCCACCGAGTTCGAGCTGTCCCGGGCCGCGGTAGCGCACGGCGGCAAGCTGGACCAGGAAGTCCTCCTGCTCACTACCTGGACCGAGTGGTACACCAAAGCCATCCAGGCCGCGAGCGACGTGGATATCGGCGGGCCGACCGCGGCCACTACCGCGGCGATCGATCACGCGGCCTCGGCGATATCGGCGGCGGGAATGAACTACATTGCGAGATTGAAATAACCTGTTGTCATTCCGAGGGTGCGAATGCACCCGAGGAATCTCAAGAGTGGCCAGTTTGAGATCTCTCGCTACGCTCGGGATGGCAGCCCACGAATTGGAGTTTTTATGACGGATGCAAGGACAATCCCGGTGACCCCGATCGAACAGCGCGGCTACGCCCACCCCGAGGTGCTGGTCTCCACCCGGTGGGTGGCCGACCACCTGAAGGATCCCAAGGTGCGGCTGGTGGAATCGAACGAAGACCTGCTGCTCTACGACACCGGGCACATTCCGGCCGCGGTCAAGATCGACTGGGTGACGCAGCTGAACGACCAGCTCACCCGCGATTACCTCGATAGCGGCAAGATGCAGGAGCTGCTCCGGTCCCTCGGCGTGGACCAGGATACCACCGTGGTCTTCTATGGCGACAAGAACAACTGGTGGGCGACGTATGCCCTGTGGGTCTTCCGGCTGTTCGGGCTGGACCGGCTCAGGATCATGGACGGTGGCCGCGCGCTGTGGGAGAAAGAAGGGCGGCCGATGACGAAGGATGCGCCGAAGTATCCCGCCGGGAACATCACGGTTGCCGCCCGGGAGGATTCCAAGATCCGGGCCTTCCGCGACCAGGTCCTCGACCATGTGAAGGCGAAGAAGGGGCTGGTCGATGTCCGGAGCCCCGAAGAGTTCCGTGGCGAGCGGATGCACATGCCGGACTATCCCAACGAGGGCGCACTGCGGGGCGGGCACATCCCCGGCGCCAGGAGCATCCCGTGGGGCCGCGCGATCAACCCGGACACTCACACCTTCCGGCCTGCCGCGGAGTTGAAGACGATCTACCAGGACGAGAACGGGCTCAAGCCGACGGATGAGGTGATCGCGTACTGCCGGATCGGAGAGCGGTCGTCCCACTCCTGGTTCGCGCTGACCTATCTGCTGGGCTATGACAAGGTGCGGAACTACGACGGGTCGTGGACGGAGTGGGGGAACAGCGTTAGGGTGCCGATAGAAAAACCGTAATCAAAGTAACAGCAAGTAACTGAAAGAATCAGCAAGTAACCAATAACTCGGCCGTTACTTGCGGTTACCTTCTTTTACTTGCTTGTACTTTCATTTACTTGTGTTGCCATTCGTTTGAGTCGCTGCACCACAGCACTGAGGCCCTGCATCCGTGTCATCCCCAACATGTCCGTCAGCTGAAGCCGGTCGAGGAGGTCGCCGGGGATGGCGGCCACCTCGTCCGGTGTCGCGCCTTTGAGAGCCTTGATGAGCAGCGAGAGAAATCCGCGCACCGTGGGTGCTTCCCTCGGCACATCGGCGTGGATCTCGACGCTGCCGTTCACTGGCTCCATGAAGAGATAGACCGGGGTCTGGCACTCGCTGACCCGGTTGACACCCTGGGTGACGGCGGCCTGGAACTTCTCGGGGAGCGGGGGGAGCCGGTTCGAAAAATCGAGCAGCAGCTCGAGCCGAGTGTCCCGGTCGGCGCTCTGAAAGCGCTTGATGATATTGTCGAGGCCCGTCATAGCCTCAATTCTAGCTCCGGCTCATCGCCCCGCACCAATTTCAAGTCGAGGTCCAGTCGGAGCGAGGTCCCCGTCGTGTCGGATCCCGCTCGCAACCCTGCGGCCAATTCAAGCGTCTTGTCTATGTCAATTCCGAGGTAGTGGGGCCGAAAGGCGCGCAGGAGCGGCTCCGCCTTGTCCAGCTGAGCCAGCACCCCGTGGTCATTGCTCCGTTGCCGGTGGACCAGCGCACTGGCCAGCAGGATCAGCCCATGATAGAAGTCGCTCCGGTCTTCCCGCCAGGGCGCTTCCAGGACCTCGTGACTCTCCCAGTATGCGCCGCTGTTGAAGAGCCGGACGAATTCGGTCAGGGCGGGGGGAATAGTGGATTGGGGCATCGCCTATTACTTTGGGGACGGTTACATGGCCTGCAGATTGCTCCCTTAGAAGTGCCTCGATGTTGTAGGCGCTGTAAGCCAATCGTACGGTTCCAGTAGCTAACCAATTGGTACTATTGCAGGTGGCACCCCCCGCGTCGTCATGCCGCCGCTTCCTGACTGACCAGTTTTTGGAGAGTGCCCTCGTGAGGATTCTGCGAGATTGGAAGGCCTTTGCCTTCCTCGGGTCTGTTTTTGGCGTGGTCCTCCTGCTGCTCTTTGCATTTGCCAGCCCCATGCGGGGCCGGGTCACTGCTGCACCCACTCTGCCGTTCGCGGTTCGTCCAGTCTCAGTGAATAGTAGTCGTGATGCGGAAACCGCTTCGTTTTCCGTCCGGGTCAAGGGAGAAAACATCCCCTACCGGGTGTTCGGCCTGTTCCTGATGCCCGGCGAGCGGGTCCTGCTCCAGGTCGCCAAGGACTCCGCCGGCGCCTTTGAGGTCGTCGCGAACCAGGGCCGCCTCGAGTCCTCGGCGCCGGATGGCTGGTCCTGGACCGCCCCGACCACCCAGGGACTCTACCCGGTCTCGGTGGTTGACCACATCTCGGGCGACACGATCACCCTGAACGCCTTCGTGCTGGTGCCCTATCGCCGGACCGAGTCTCTGGAAGGCTACCGGATCGGCTACTACCAGCAGACCGGCCTGGCCACCAGGGAAGAGAACTACGCGGTACCCCGCGGCTTCATCGAGGTGACGGCCGCCAACCAGTCCACCCAACTCTCGCCCCATTTCACCCTGGGCCAGTTCGTCGCCAAGCAGTCCAGCAGCTACCCCAAGTTCCTGGTGCTCCAGGAGCGGCTGCTGCTGAAGCTCGAGCTGCTGCTCGACTCGGTCCAGGCCCGCGGGATCCACGCCAGCACGTTCAAGGTGATGAGCGGATACCGCACGCCCTTCTACAACCGGTCGATCGGCAACCGTACCCGCTTCAGCCGCCATCTCTATGGCGACGCCGCGGACATCTTCATTGATGAGAATGGGGACGGGCAGATGGACGACCTGAACGGCGACCGGCTGATCAACCGGGGGGACGCCGACTTCCTGGCCGACATCGTGGAGCAGGTGAGTGAAACCTCGCCCTTCCAGCGCCTGATCGGCGGCCTGGGTCTCTACCGCGCCCGCTCCCGCCATGGGCCTTTTATCCACGTGGACGTGCGCGGGTTCCCGATCAAGTGGACTGAGTGACAAGTAACAAGTGACAAGTAACAAGTAACTGCCTTGGACCTAACGGCCTCTGCGATCTGGCGGGGGACTTTTGCTTTTCCTTGTCACCTGTCACTTGTCACTTGTCACATGTTGTCAACCATCGCCCTGGCAAACTCGCTGGTCTTGAGAATCGTCGCACCTTCCATCTGCCGCTCAAAGTCGTAGGTCACCCGCTTTTGACTGATCGTCTTTTCCAGTGAGGCGACGATCAGGTCCGCCACTTCGTTCCATCCCAGGTACCGGAACATCATTTCCCCCGACAGGATCACCGAGCCGGGATTCACCTTGTCCTGGCCGGCATACTTGGGCGCGGTGCCGTGGGTGGCCTCGAAGATCGCGTGGCCGGTGAGGTAGTTGATGTTTGCCCCCGGCGCGATGCCGATGCCTCCCACCTGGGCGGCCAGCGCATCGGAGATGTAGTCCCCGTTCAGGTTCATCGTGGCGATCACGTCGTATTCGGCCGGCCGGAGCAGGATCTGCTGGAGAAACGCGTCCGCGATGACGTCCTTGATCACGATGCCGCCCGGCAGCTTGCACCAGGGACCGCCGTTGATGGGCACGGCGCCGAATTCCTGCCGGGCGACCTCGTACCCCCAGTCCCGGAAGCCGCCTTCGGTGAACTTCATGATGTTGCCCTTGTGGACCAAGGTCACCGATTCCAGCCCGATCCGGATCGCGTACTCGATCGCCGAGCGCACCAGCCGCTTGGTACCCTCCTCGGAGATCGGCTTGATGCCGATGGCGCTGGTGGCGGGGAAGCGGATCGAGTGGACGCCCATCTCCTTGTCCAGGAAATCGATCAGCTTCTTCACGTCGCTGCTGCCCGCCTTGTACTCGATGCCGGCGTAGATGTCCTCGGTATTCTCCCGGAAAATCACCATGTCCACCTCTTCCGGCCGCTTGACGGGCGAGGGCACCCCGCGGAACCAGCGTACCGGGCGGACACAGGCGTAGAGATCCAGCTTCTGCCGCAGCGTCACGTTGAGTGAGCGAAACCCGCCGCCCACCGGCGTGGTGAGCGGGCCCTTGATCGCGATCAGGTAGTGGTCGATCGCCTTGATCGTGTCGTCCGGCAGCCAGTTATCGAGCTGGTTCTTCGACTTCTCCCCGGCCAGCACCTCGAACCAGGCGATCCTGCGTTGGCCGCCGTAGGCCCGCTCGATCGCCGCGTCGAACACCATCTGGGCCGCGCGCCAGATATCCGGACCGGTGCCGTCCCCCTCGATAAAGGGGATGATGGGCCGGTCCGGCACCTTGAGCCGGCCGTTCTGCATGGTGATGGTTTCGCCCACGGGCGGGGTCAGCGAATCGAACTTTGGTGCGGGCATATCTGGTCGGTGTAGAGGAGTCGCCTAACTTAATCGGGTTGGCGTCAAAAATCTCCTCACGAAAGCCACAAAATTCCACGAAAGCCACGAAGAAAAGCATTGACAGTTGTTTTTCGTGGTTCTTTGTGCGATTTCGTGGTTTTCGTGAGGAACTACAACACACTCGGTGCCGATCCGCATTGGTCGAATCGGCACCGGCGTTACATTTCCCTGCTCATGGCTAACGATTCTCTCGCGCATCAGGCTGCCGCCGCGATCCACCGGGCCTTCCTGGAATACGAAGCCCGGTTCACCGCGATCACCCGGCGCGCCCGGCAGCGGTTCGAGGGGCGGGAGTGGCGGAAGGCGCAGGACGACGCGGTAGAGCGGCTCACTCTCTACAAGACCGTGGTCAACGACACGGTCGCCGTGCTGTTGGAGCTGCTCGAAGCCAACGTCCGCAATGCCTTCGTCTGGCGCGAGATCAAGGCGGTGCACGGCCGGGTGAGCCAGGGCCGGCTGGACAGCGAGCTCTCCGGCACCTTTTTCAACTCGATCACCCGGCGGATCTTCACTACCGTCGGGGTGGATCCCAACATCGAGTATCTCGACTTCATCCGGGAACCGGATGACCGGGGCGAAGGGGTCCAGCCCGGGCTCTGGAGCTTCAAGGCCGGCCGCCCCACCGCCGACATCGTCATTGATATTCTTTCCAGCCTGCCGTTCCGGCCGGAGCACCAGGACCTGAGCCGGGACGCCGCGCTCGCCGCCCAGGCGATCGACCGGGAGCTGACCGGCCACCCGGGGACGCTCGAGGCCATCGAGATCCTGCCGCCGGTGTTCTATCGCGGCACCGCCGCCTACGTGGTCGGCCGGATGCGGGTGAGCGAGGCGCTGTTGCCGCTGGTGTTCGCCTTTCTCCATCCCGAGGAAGGCATCGTGACCGACGCGGTGCTGATGCGACCCAACGAGGTCAGCATCGTCTTCAGTTTCACCCGGTCTTACTTCCATGTGGACGTCGATCGCCCCCACCTCACCATCAGCGTGCTGCGCTCCATCATGCCGCGGAAGCCGGT
>JBDTTZ010000032.1:0-2848 GCA_040008015.1 Gemmatimonadota bacterium | reverse complement strand
GAGAGCCTCCGGGACCAGGCCGCCCGGGTGCCCAGGAGCATCCCGCGCATCGAGTGGAGCCACGAGTTCAACTGGGCCAAGGCTATCAAAGGCCAGGATGGCGCCAGGGCAAGCTCTCCGCTTGAATACGCCGCGCAGCTCACCGAGACCATGCTGCTGGGACTGGTCGCGCTCCGCACCGGCCAGGGCAGGAAGATCATCTACGACGGAGCCGCCGGCTCGGTCACCAACATTCCCGATGCCAACCAGTACTTGACCAGAGAATATCGAACGGGGTGGGCCATATGAGATTCCGCGGATTGGTGCCGTCGGCGCTGGCGATTGTCCTGGCCTTCGGCCTGGCGCCGGCAGCCTGCAGTCAAACCTCCCAGGCGAACATCCTCACGCCGGCCCAGCAGCATGACGGCTGGCGGCTACTCTTTGACGGCCACACGCTGAACAGCTGGCGAGGCTACAAGGACTCGACTGTCCCCGGTGGCTGGAAGATCGTGGACGGGACTATCAGCAAGACCACCAGCACCGGCGACATCGTCACCCACGACCAGTTCGGCAATTTCGAGCTGGAGCTGGAATGGAAGCTGGGGACGGGGGGCAATGCCGGGATTTTCTACCGGGGAACCGAAGAGTACGACCACATCTACTGGAGCGCGCCGGAGTACCAGCTCCTGGATGACGCCACCGCGTCCGATGGACACAACCGCCTCACCTCGGCTGGCGCCGCCTACGCACTGTACCCCCCGCCCGCCGGTATTCTCCATCCGGCAGGGCAATGGAACGCCGCCCGTATTGTCGTCCGCGGCAATCACGTCGAGCACTGGATGAACGGCGTGAAGCTGCTGGAGTACGAGCTGGGAAGCCCTGATTGGACCGCGAAGGTCCAGGCCAGCAAGTTCAAGGACTGGCCCAGCTACGGGAAATCCGCTCGCGGCTACATCGCGATCCAGGGCGACCACGACGGAACGCTTGAGCTACGAAACATCCGGATCCACGAGCTGCCGTAGCCAATGTTTCGTTGTCATCCCGAGCGGCGGCGAGGGATCTCAAGCGACAATGACTCTCCAGCCACCCCTCCCGACTTCGCGCTATCGGGACGACGAGCGGGCGCGCGCGATGTACTCCGAAGGCGCCGGGATCTATCGGATCGTGCCCCGGGGCGTCGCGCTGCCTGGAAGTGTCGAGGAGCTGGTCGCGCTGGTGCGCTGGGCTGGGGAGGTAGCGATCCCGCTGGTGCCTCGGGGCGCCGGCAGCGCAGTGACCGGCAGCAATGTCGGGGATGGAATCGTCGTGGACCTCACCCGCATGGCCCCCCGCATCCTGGAAGTTGACGCCGCCGCCGGGCGGGCCCGAACCAGCGCGGGAGTGCGCGCCGCCGAGCTGGAAACTGCCACCGCTCCCCACCGTCTCAGGCTTCCGCCCGATCCTTCCAGCAGTCGGTTCGCCACGCTGGGCGGCATGGTTTCCACCAACGCCTCGGGAGCCAGGACCGTGCGCTACGGCAGCGTTCGGCGCTGGGTGCTCGGACTCGACATGGTGACCGTCGATGGTGACCTGGTCACTCTCCGCCGGGGCGAGTCGCCTCCCCTGGTTCCGCCGATCGAGCGATTTCAGCGCGAGGTGGCGCCGGAGATCCGGGCCGCGGCGGAACATGTCCGGGCCCACTTCCCCCGGACCCGTAAGAACTCTTCCGGCTACGCCCTCGACGCCTGGCTCGAGTCCGGTGACCTGGTGGACCTGGTGATCGGAGCTGAAGGCACGCTGGGTATCGTCACCCAGGTTGAATGGCGGCTCGATGCAGCTCCATCGGTGAAAGCGGGACTTCGGATCGCGTTGGCCGACCTGGGTCTCCTGGCCGAAGCCGTTGAAGCACTCCTCCCGCTCAACCCCTCCGCCCTCGAGCTGCTCGACCGCACCTTCCTCGACCTGGTGCGCGCCACTCGGCCCGACGCGGCTCCGGCGGGAACCGAAAGCATCCTGCTCCTCGAGTTCGAAGGAACCGACGACCAGACCGTGCGGGGCACCGTGGGTGACGCGGTCCGGCGAATGAAGCACCTGGCGCTGGATATCTCGACCGGCGGGACGCCGGAAGACGAAACCCGGCTCTGGGAGGTGCGCCATGCGGCGAGCCCCATCATCGCCGACCTCCCGGGCGGCCAGCGCTCGCTCCAGGTCATCGAAGACGGCTGCGTCCCGGTGTCCCGGATGGCGGAATACATCGTCCTGGTCCGCGGCGAGGCGGCGCGGCTGGGACTGCCGGTCGTTATTTTTGGACACGCCGGCGACGGCAACATCCACGTCAACGTGCTGCCCGACGTGGACCTGCCGGGTTGGGAAAGCGACGTTGCCGAGCTGTACGACGGGGTGACCCGGGGACTCATTGCCCTGGGCGGGACCACCAGCGGCGAGCATAGCGATGGCCGGATCCGGGCTGGTGCTTTGCGCCGCCTCTACGGCCACGAGGTCGTGGACCTGTTTCAGCGGGTGAAGGAGGCATTCGATCCCTCGTGGCTGCTGAATCCCGGGGTGAAGCTTCCGCCGCCCCACCCCACGGACCCGCTGCACCACCTGAAGGTCGGGGCCGACGCCGCGCCGATCCCCGCCGATATCGAACTGGCGCTCCGCGAGATCGAAAAGCGGGGGGACTATACCCGGGACCGGCTAGCCATCGCCGATTCAAAAGCGTAGGAAGTAAGAGGTAAGAGGCTTACAATAGGATCTTCGATGAAACAATATCTGGACCTGATGCGGCATATCCTGGAACATGGCCGGCCCAAATCGGATCGGACCGGCACCGGCACGCTCAGCGTCTTCGGCTACCAGATGCGCTTCGACCTGGCCGCCGGGTTTCCCC
>JBDTTZ010000031.1:0-4408 GCA_040008015.1 Gemmatimonadota bacterium | reverse complement strand
GCGGGACCAGGTGCGGGAAGGCCGGGCGCCGCCCTACCAGATCTGGCGCTACACCCGGCGGCGGGACACCTGGTACGTCTTCGCCGACCGCTCCGGGATGGGCAACTACAAGCTGATGACCTCCAACGACCGGAACGAAGCGGGCATTCCGGGCTGGAAGGAGATCCTGACGCTGGACGCGGTGCGCGAGATCGGCCTGTATCTCGGAGTCGACTTCTTCGCGTCGGATGCCCGGTGAACATATTACCCAGCCGAAGCACTGGCTGTTGATGCTCTCATTCAAATAGTCCCCTTTTCACGTTTTCGGTGAGGTACAGAGTATGAACCGTTTGGTGCGTGGTTCGATCATGGTCGTGACTGCGGCGCTCGCGTGGGCGTGCAGCACGAACCTCGGTGAAAATGGCGACCAGACGGACCATCTGGTTGCGTCCCCGTCCGTCCTGCTGGTCAACAACACCGACAGCCAGACCGTCGATGTGGAGGCCCTCAATCCCCAGGGCCAGCAGCTGGCGGCGAGCTTTTCCATCTCCAGCCCCGGGACCGGTATCGTGGTCCGGCAGGACACCTCGTTTCTGCCGATCAGCGGCGGCCACGTGACGACCCGGGCACGGTTTGTCGTGCGAGCCACCTCGACGACGACGTTCGCCAACACCAGTTTTACGGTGTCGGCCAACGGGCACACAATCACTGTTCCCGTGAAGATCGTGCCCGCGAACCTGGACATCGTGTTATCCAACCCGGCGCCGGTCTTGGGGGATACCGTCACCCTCACCGCGCCGATCGGGCTGCATTTCACCTCGGCGACCACGATCGTCTTCGGTACTGGGGTGACGGCGCTGACGGCGCTCATTACCGGCCTGAACGCCGACAGCACCCAGATTTCGTTCCTGCTGCCTCCGAATATCAACACCCAGGTCGCCACGGTGAGCAACGTTATCGTGGACTACCTGCCAGGCCAGCTGTTTACCATAGCCACGACTGGCACCGCCAGCACGCCGACGGTCGATTCGCTTCAGGCCACGATCAATGATGCGACCCCCAACATCGGGGACACGCTGACCATGACGCTCGCGGCACCCTACAAACTGATTACCGGCACCGTGGTATCGCTCGGTGGAAAACCGGTGATTGAAATTTCGCGGTCGGCCGATAGCTCCTCGCTCACCTTCGTGCCGTATCCGGGAGCATCCGGGGTTACCGCCTTTACGGTCAGCGGCCTGGCTCCCCAGCCGCTTCCGAACCTGCCGACCACCGCGACCGTCGATCTGCCCACTAATTTCCCCGGTACCGCCAGTGTTGCGACGGCGCCGACCATTGTTATGCCGGCGACCGGCCTGTCCGAGATGTTCGTCGATGCCGGTGTGTTCTCCGCGGGCGAGGACATTTGCGACAACACCCTCGGCGGACCATGCCGGATCTACAAGTTCACGCTGGCGGCGCCGCAGACCCTGAGCTTCTCGGTTACGTGGCAGGGAACTACCGACCTGGGGCTCTACTTCTCCTCCACCGGTACCAACCTCGTGGTCACCACCGGCTGCGACTCCAAGGGTGCTACTGTCACGGGCCAGCCGGAGACCTGCACCGGCAACTTCCCGGCAGGAACGTTCTACATGGTCAACGACTCGTTCGCGCCGTTCTATGCGGCACCGAACAATGTCGACCCGAGCTTCGTGAAGATCGTGATTACCTCCCCATAACCCGGGCGAGAAGTCGAGAAAGGGCCCCCGCCGATGGCGGGGGTTCTTTTTTTGTGGGTCCCCAACCCGGCTATTATTCCTCCCCATGACCCCTGGGAAACAACGCAAGCTTCCACCCCCCGGCCGGCTCACCCGGCTGTGGCCCCGGGTGTGGCCCTATCGCGGAACCCTTTCCCTTGCGGCCGTCGCCCTGATCATCAGTTCCCTGATCGGACTCGCGTTTCCCAAGATTGTCGGCTACCTGCTCGATGCCGCCTTCGTCAAAGGTGGCCGCGAGCTGCTGGACAAGATCGCCCTCGGCCTGCTCGGCCTCTTCCTCATCCAGGCCCTGCTCAATTTCGCCCAGACCTGGTGGCTCTCCGCCACCGGGGAACGGGCCATCGCGGGGATGCGGCGGGAGCTGTTTTCCAAGCTGCTGGACCTGCCTCCCGGCTTCTTTGCCGACCGAAGAACCGGCGAGCTGATCAGCCGGCTCACCGCGGATATCGGGTTGCTGCAGGGAGTGATGAGCCACCAGGTCGCCGAGTTTGCCCGCCAGGTGCTGACCCTGGCCGGCGGCATTATCGCCTTGTTCTGGATGCAGCCTCGGCTGACCCTGACGGCTCTGGTGGTGGTCCCATTCGTGGTTCTCGCGGTGTTCTTCTTCGGCCGCCGGCTGCGGCGGATCAGCCTCAGCGTGCAGGACAAGGTGGCCGAGGCCACCGCCCAGGCCGAGGAGGCGGTGAGCCAGATCCGCACGGTGCAGAGCTTCGTGCAGGAGCCCGCCGAGCGGCAGCGGTACGGCGACCGGGTCGGCCTCATCGTCAAGGCGGCTCTGGACCGGGCCCGGGTTCGCGGGGTGTTCTTCGGCGTGATCACCTTTGCCTCCTTTGCCGGCGTGGTGATCGTGCTCTGGCAGGGCGGCCGGCTGGTGCTCTCCGGAGACCTGACCGCCGGCACGCTGGTGGGATTCCTGCTCTACACGATTTATATCGCGGCGGCGATCGGGACACTGGTCAGCTTCTTCGGCGCCTACCAGGAGGCGGTGGGAGCCGCCGAGCGGGTCTTCGAGATCCTCGAGGCGCCGAGCCCCATCACCGATCCGCCCAGTCCGGAGCGGCTGCCGGTTCCGGTGTCCGGCCGGATCGCCTTTCAGTCGGTTTCGTTTCGCTATGGCAACCCGGAAAGTCCCTGGGCATTGTCCGAGGTATCGCTCGAGGTCCATCCGGGCGAGGTCGTGGCCCTGGTCGGTTCCTCCGGTGCCGGCAAGACCACGATCGCGTCATTGCTGCCCCGGTTCTGGGATGTGACCGAGGGGAGCATCACGCTGGATGGCATCGATATCCGGCGGCTCAAGCTCTCCGAGCTGCGGCGGAATATCGGGGTGGTGCCCCAGGAGCCCGCGCTGTTCAGCGGGACGGTGCGGGACAACATCGCCTACGCCGACCCTGGTGCGTCGGCGGAGCGGATCGAGGCGGCGGCCCGGGTCGCGCATGCCCACGAGTTCATCGAGCGGCTGCCCGCCCGTTATGACACGCTGGTGGGTGAGCGGGGTGTCAAGCTCTCCGGCGGCCAGCGGCAGCGGATCGCCATCGCGCGCGCGATTCTCAAGGACCCGGCCGTGCTGGTGCTGGACGAAGCCACCAGCAGCCTGGACAACGAGAGCGAGCGGTTGATCGAGGACGCGATGGAGAAACTGCTGGTGGGGAGGACGACGCTGATCATTGCGCACCGGCTCTCTACAGTGCGCCGGGCGGACCGGCTGGTGGTGCTGGACCGGGGGAGGATCGTGGAGGAGGGATCTCACGCGGAGCTGCTGGCGCGCGGTGGGCTCTATGCGAGACTATACCAGATGCAGTTCCGGGAGGAGAGTTTGGTGACTGCCGGGGAGGAAAGTGTGGGGTAGTCTCCGGTCCAGCAGGGCTCCCCTTTTCAACACGTAGTCACGTAGGACACGTAGGAACACGTAGAAAAAACTATTTTTCAAACGACAACAAGCAAAATACTGTTTGCTCGGCGCTCCTTGAAAGGCCCGGATGCTGCCTCCTTGGGGCTGCCGTTTTTCAACTCAGAGCCACAGAGACTCAGAGATAAAACAGCAACATATATATGGCTTAGGGCTGATGGCTGATGGCAACTTCACGAGTATCGAACCACTTGGCTAACCACGCCGATCACGAAGCCGCTGACTGTGCAACCCGCCGGTGATCTTGCGAAGCCGCCCAATTGAACTACAACGAACACACGTTGATCTGGAATCCACTCGGATCTGCCATAAGCCATCTGCCATATGCTATTGGTTTGTTTTCCTACGTGTTCCTACGTGCCCTACGTGACTACGTGTTGAAAACGGTGGCTTCGCAGAGGTAGCTGGCGGGGCCTGCTTAGTGCTGGTGTAGGACCTCGGAGGGCTGGAGCACAACGATATCCGGCTTCCTGAACGGATTGGCACTGGGGAACAGGTGGTCCGCGCCCATCGCGGCGAACAGCAGGAACAGGTACAGCAGCGAAAACTTGTACATCTTCCACGCCGTCGGCGTCACCCCGTTTTCCTTCAGCAGCTTCAGGCAATACCACATCAGGCGGGCGCCCAGCAACACGGCGGTCACCAGGTAGAGGGTGCCCAGCCGGCCGGCCAGCCAGGGCAGGATGGTGAGCGGCACCAGCATGATGGTGTAGCCCAGCATCTGGATCTTGGTCGAGCGCTCGCCTTTGACCACCGGCATCATGGG
>JBDTTZ010000030.1:0-16650 GCA_040008015.1 Gemmatimonadota bacterium | reverse complement strand
TGCCGAGGAAGCGGCCGCGAAACTGGTGGAGGACGCGATCGGCCTGGACCAGCAGAAGCCAGCAGCGGTGCGCTGCGTCGGGGTCGTAAGAGGCGTGGGTCTCATCCTGGTCGAACCGGATGACCTCCGGAATCTCGACCGGGGAGGGCCAGATATGCACGTCCACGTCCAGGTCGCGCAGCGTGCGCTTTACCTCGCGGTAAAAATCAGCCGTTGTCCGTGCCTTCAGGGCAACCGTGGCCGTCCGGCCCGGGCTGGTCTCCACCCTGAGCACATGATCCAGGAAGTCGAAGGTCATCTCGAGCGCGCCGTCCCGATACGGCATCGCCGAGGTGGTGAGGCCCCGCGCGCTCACGTAGAGCGGTACCTGCCACCAGTGGTTCACCATCGGCGCCAGCGCCAGGCGAATTTTCCCCACGACCTGGCTCCACAGCTGGAGCGTGTCCCGCGTGTCTTGCCATTCCGCGAGCGGCAGCCGCGGCCACTCAGTATTCGGCAAACGCCTCGTCCGGGTAGCAATACAGCCAGTTCTCTCCCGGCTCGGCCGACGCGATCACCGGATGCTTGCTGGCCCGGGCGTGCTTGCTGGCGTGCTGGTTGGGCGAGCTGTCGCAGCACTGGGTGGTGCCGCACTGCTGGCAGGTTCTCAGGTGGACCCAGCTGGAACCGGTCTTGACGCACTCCTCACATTCCCGGCGCTTGAAATGGCGCACCGTCGTGATGGCCGCGATATGGGCACAGGCTCCGTCGGCCATGGTTATTCTCCGTTGAACCTGGGCTCGCCCTGCTGGTGGGCCTCGACGAACCACAGCCACTGGTCCACTCCGCGGGAGATCTCGGTCAGGATGTCGGCGCTGCCGGCATCCTCCAGCTCGTTCATCTCCTCGATGCCGATCCGCGCCGTCCGGCCGAACTGGGACAGGCTGTCGGACAGCGCGGCCACGTGTTCTTCGCCGCTCGAAAGCGCCAGGGGATAATCGATCAGGTTGGTGCGGGCCGCCACGGTGCGCGCGGTTCCCTGGGCGATCCCGCCCAACTGCACGATACGCTCGGCGATCAGGTCGACGTATTCTTCGACCGACTCGTTGATTTCGTCGAACAGCTTGTGCAGGGCGATGAAGTTGGGCCCCTTCACATTCCAGTGGGCTTGTTTGCACTGGGTCTGCAGGTCGATACAGTCGGCCAGACGCTGGTTGAGGAGCTGAATGACCTCGACTCGGGTAGCCTGGGGGAGATCGTTCTTGGTGGTGTAGAGCTGGGTGTTTCCCGAGCGCGCCGGTGCGGCAAGCCGGTTGGTCGCGGCTGGACGCGGCGGGGGAGCGATGGAGCGTGCCATAACTGATTCCCTTTCTGGTGAGAGCTACTCGTTCAAGACCTGGTGGACAAAGGCGACGGCGATCGAGCCTTCGCCGACGGCCGAAGCCACACGGTCGCCCGTCAGGGTACGTGGCACAGCGGTAGCGGTCATGGTGCGGCTCCAATTGCTGTGAACTCTTCCAAGAGTAGCGGATTGCCCGGGTAGTGCAATCGGGACCTTAGTATCAGAAGGAGAGTATCATCCCCGTCACGGTCTCCGGAGCATCGTTGCCCGATACTGACTAATGACTTACACGACCTACGAGTTCACCGACTGTCCGGTCTGCGGGACGCCGGAAGGCATCGAGATCGCCGATGCCGACGCGCTCCGCGCCGAGGTCGAGCTGCTGCGGGCGTTTCACGAGTCGAGTCCCGGCTGGACCTTCCAGGGCGCGGACATAAGCGAGGGCGTCTCCCGGTTCTGGAATACCTTTGAGCGACGGTACGATTCGCGAGCCGCGCTGATCAAGGCCGGCGAGCTGCTGCGGCAAGGCGGGTGGATGGACCATTTCGGACGAATCGTGGTGTGCCTCCTGGCTCACAACAACCTGTTGACCTTTCACTATTGCCAGGGTTTCACTCGGCGCTCGATCCAGGCACTGTTCGAGAAGTGCTTCGCGATCGTCGGGGTCTTCGGGGCCACGCTGGTCCCCGTCGCGGATCAGTGGACGACGGGGTACGGCGCCCTGGAGGAGCGCTGGGTGAAACGGATGCAGGGGCGGCTGCAGCGGGGATGGAAGTCGCCCTGGATAGAAGTGTATGCCCGGGCGTTGCCAAAATGACTATTGAGATTGGCGCAGCGACGATCGAACGGGCCCGCGCGCTGGTTCTGGAGTTCGGGTGGAACAGCACCGCCTACCAGATTCTGAATCCCGGGATCGTCCACTGGTTTGCGGCCCGCGGTGATGCGTTGGTAGGGTATGTCCGACACGTCGGGGTGCGAGTGGTGGCCGGCGCGCCCGTCGCGTCGCTCGAGCGACTGGCGGAGGTAACTGCGGAATTCGAGGCTGACGCTGCCCGGGCCGGGGAGCGGGTGTGCTACTTCGGCGCCGAAGAGCGCCTGGAGCAGGTGAGTCGCGGCAGCCCGACCCATTCCGTGATCTCCCTCGGGGCCCAGCCCTCCTGGCACCCGGCCGGCCTCGCTCGCCGCATCAGTCAGCATCCCTCCCTGCGGGCCCAGCTCAACCGGGTGCGGAACAAGCAGGTGGTGGTCACCCAGTGGCCCCGGGAGCGAGCGTCGGGCAACGCCGAGTTGCAACAGGTGCTGAGGGCGTGGCTGGAGACTCGGGGCCTTCCCCCCCTCCGGTTCCTGGTCGAACCCCAGACGCTATCGCAGCTGGAGGACCGCCTGATCTTCGTAGCTGAGCGTCATGGCCGGGTGGTGGGATTCCTGGTGGCGAGTCCGGTTCCCGCGAGAAACGGATGGCTGGTCGAGCAGATCATCCGGGCTCCCCAGGCGCCCAATGGAGTCGCGGAGCTGTTGATCAGCTTGGCCGCGGAAACAATGGCCGCTCGAGGATCCGAATACGTGACGCTGGGACTCGCGCCGCTCTCCCGGCGGGCCCGGCTTCCCGAAGTGCCGGCGCCCTGGTGGCTGCGCGCCGTCCTGGCCTGGGTCCGGGCTCACGGGCGCCGTTTCTACAATTTCGACGGCCTTGATGCGTTCAAGGCGAAATTCTTTCCTGAGCAATGGACCCCGGTCTTCGCGGTGAATCATGAGCCCCGGTTCACCCCCCGGTCGCTCTACGCCATCGCCTCGGCGTTCAGCGGTGGCTCGGCGGCGTGGGCCATCGTCAAGGCGGGAGGACGCGCGGTAAAGCAGGAGCTCCGGTGGTTCCGTCGCCCCGCTATTACCGGGTAACAGATTTGAACCGATTCCACGCTTCAGCCGTAAGGCCAACGGTGCGATGCCAGTGTCCAGCTTTTCGGAGAAACTCATCATGAGGTTTGCCGCCCTTGTTCTGCTGCTTGCCACGGCATGCTCTCGGGAGCCCGCCGCGCAACAGCGCCCCAGCTCCGGCTGCCCGGCCCTGCCGGTCGAGACCTTCGGCTATGATCGCCATGCCGCGCTGGACCTCCATGATTCCATGACCGCAGTCATGTCGGGGGTTGAAGTGCACGCCATCAGCTTTGCCAGCCCACCCGGAGGCCGGGCGACGGGGTTCCTGTTTGTGCCGCAGAAGAAAGCGGTGGGCCGGATTCCCGGTATCGTCGTCCAGCATGGCATGCCCGGCAGCTCACGCAGTGTCTATCGGGATGCCGTGAACATTGCGCGGCACGGTGCGGTGGCGATTGGCCTTGATGCGCCGTGGAATAACCGGCCTGGCGGGGTCATCCAGTTCACGCCGCAGGACAGTGTGGAGCAGGTGCAGCTGATCGTGAACCTGCGGCGGGCGTTCGACCTGCTTTCGGCGCGGAACGACGTGGATTCGACGCGGCTCGCCTACGCCGGCGTAAGCTATGGAGGGGCGATGGGAGGTTTACTGGCCGGGGTCGAGCACCGGCCGGTGACCTATGTCCTGATCGTGGGCGATGGCGGGTTGGTGGCGCACTTCACCGACGACAGCGGAAGCATCCTGCCGAACTTCAGCCGGATGATGGCGTCGCCGGAACAGGCGGATCGCTGGCTCCAGGCCATGCGCCCTATCGAGCCGATTCGCTACCTCCCGTGCGCCAGGGCGAAGCTCCTTTTCCTGAACGGGAGAGTGGATCAGCTGGTGACCGAGGGAGACGCGCTCGCCTATCAGGCCGCGGCGCCAGATCCCAAGACCATCAAGTGGTATGACCTGGGGCATGGGCTCGGCGTTGCGGCCAAAGTCGATGAGCTCAACTGGCTCCACGACACGATCGGGACCGACCCGGCCGGATCACCGGAGACCGGGGAATAGTTCGATCGGACCGCCGGCAAGTCTAGAGGACTTGAAGAATGCTCGCGACCGACGGTACTCCGTTCATGTTCACCAGGAACAGCATGTAATGCCCCGGCGGTGCGTCGGTGGGCAGTGTAGGGGCGGTCACGGTGATGAATCCCGTGTCCCTGGTAAAGGCGAGGCGCATGAAGCGCTGGTTCTGATCGAAGGCATGGGTCACCGAGCCCAGCCGTACCAGGGTGACCGAAACCACTTCGGATGCGTTGGGGCTGTCCACCTGGAACGTCGCGCCGTACGCCGTGGAAGTCGGGGCCGAGCTGATGATCGGACGCTCTGAGGGTCCGCCGGTGGGGTTGAAGAGGTAGGACGGAGAGAAAAGCTGGCCGTTGTATTGGTCCACCTCTCCGATCGCTGGAGCCTGGCCACCGCCGGCTGAGAGCACTCGGCCATCAGGGAGCAGCAGAGCGGTCGAATGGTAGAGCCGGTTGACGCTCGCGCTGGCCATCACCGTCCAGCGCTCAGTCGCCGGGTTCCAGATCAGTGCCGGCTTCTGGGCGCCCACGGCATTGTTGAAGCCCTTTCCTTTGGTACCACCCGTCACCAGGACCATGCCGTCCGGAAGCATCGTCGCCGTGTGCTGCCGCCGCGCCGTCGGCATGGAGGCCACTGAGCGCCACGTGGCCGAGCCATTGAGATCGATGACCTCCGCCGTGGCGGTCGGTTGGGGAGCGCCGCCACCGACGATGAGAATCTTCCCCGGCTCGTACATGACCGCGCTGCCGTAGGCTCGCGACGGGAAGCTGCTCACGGGACCTGGGGTCCACGACCCGGTTCCGCTCGGGTCCAGGAAGCTCGTGTTCTGTTCCGGCCCGGCGTGGAACACCCGTCCATCGGGCGCCAGGAACATCCTGGGGTAATACGCGAGCCCCTTGCTCGCGTCAGTGAGCTCCCGCCAGTTGCCGCTCTGGTCGTATACCTCGGGGATCAGGTTGGTCGCGGCATTTTCATCGCCACCGGCAATGGTGAGCACCTCGCCGTCAGCGAGCGTCGTATTGGTGGGGTACCAGCGCCCTGCCAGCATCGGAGGGGCCGGGGTCCAGGTCTGGGTCACGTAGTCGAAAAGCATCGCGTTCCGGATACCATGATCCGCCGATGCGTGGCCACCGGCCACGAGAAGGCGGCCATCCGGCAGGAACGCATGGCCGCTGCAGAAGAGATTGACTCCACTGGGAACCGTGGTGAAGAATCCCGTCGTCGGATTCCAGAGCATCGGGTCCAGCATGGCGGAGTCCCGCTGGAAGGCCAGGACGTTACCGTCAGGCAACAACGTGGCATGGATCGCCACCAGCGGCCAAGGGGAGACGGGCGACCAGGATCCCTTGGTGAACGTCGTCGCACAGCCCTTGCTGGCGTTGGGAACGCTGGTGACCAAGGTGTCCTGATAGAAGAGCGAGACCGTCCCCTTGATGGGGGTCAGGAAGAAGGTCTCGCTGTAGGGTTTTCCGACCGCCGGGGCGGGGAGTTCAAGCGGCCATTGAGTCGGGGAACCCGACACCGTATAGGCAGCAGAGACGGCAGTGGGATTCAGGTTACGGACCCTGAAATAGTTCCCACAGGAGTAAGCCAGCTTGATGAGGCCGGTTGCAGTGATCCGGATATCGGCTTGGAGAGTCGGGTCCGTAAGCCTGGCATTGTCGTGACAGCCATAGGCGAAGGCGAGAAGTGTCACCGAACACAGGACAGCGGTCCCAACCAGCAGACGACGCGCGGGCATTGATCCTCCTTTGCGAAGGTCCGGCAACCTGGTATTTGAGGGGAAGGATGAATTACTTGGCATTCTATATGCAGGTTAGTACCGCGCCGCGCAAGAGCCTCCCTGCATGCTTCCCCGGCTTCCCTGCGATTTCCGTACTTATCTCCGAAAAGCCGGGTCGTTCCGGGTCCAGTACGCGCTTTCCCGTCTCGCTCGCGCTGGCCTGCGGCGGCCCCAAACCCCAACCCGCCCGAGCCGGTACTCCGAGCCCGGGACGGCGCCACAATGGCTTATGACGAGGCCCGGCATCAACCCGTTTCTTCGGCGGGATGACGGAAAACGGCCTTTCCGCTGGGAAGGCCTTAGGGAGATCTGAATGATTAGCCACAGTCCCGCTTGCGGCGGCGCAACTATTCATTCCCAACTGGCGTCTAGGTGGGCGTGACTCCGGCCTCCTCCAATTCCGAGACCTCCCATGCGCAACACCCCGGCTGCCCTGCTCCTGCTCTCTTTGTGTGCCTGCTCCCGGACCGAAACGAAAGCGAGCGAATGGCGCGCCGAGCGGGACACCCTGGGAGATACGGTGGTAGTGCGGACCGTGAATGGCAGTATGTGGGGTGCACCGGTTCAACTGGTCCAGCGCATGTCGATCGGCGTGGCGGATGGGGACGAGAACCAGATGCTGGGAGACATCCGGAGCCTCGCGGTCGCGAGTGACGGGTCGGTCTACCTCATGGATGGACGGACCGCTCTCAAGAAGTTTTCCCCCGATGGATCTTATCTCAATACCTTCGGCCGGGTGGGCAGCGGACCGGGCGAGTATCGCCGCCCTGATGGCGGCCTGGTGGTCCTGCCCGACAGCCGCGTCGTGCTGCGCGATCCCGGCAACGGCCGGCTGGCGGTCTTTTCGCCGGAAGGAGAAGCGCTCGCCACCTGGCGGATTAGCAGCAGCCTCAATACCAGCCGCAAGCTGTACAGCGATCGCGAGGGGAGCCTGTACACTCTGATCATCTGGGGCGCGAGCAACGATCCGGACAACTGGATCATGGGACTGTGGCGCTTCGATTCCACCGGGGTGGCCCGGGACAGCATCAGGATTCCCCAATGGCCCTACACCCGATCCATCATCAAGGCGCAGAAAGACGACAACGTTTCGCTCAGCGAAGTACCCTTTTCGGTCCTGGATCACTGGACCTTCAGCCCGTTGGGCTACATCGTGGGCGGGGTGTCGAGCGCGTATCGCCTCGACCTGCTCAAGCCGGGGGCGCCGCTTCGGATCGAGCGCAATGCCGCGCCGGTCCTGGTGCAGGACCAGGAGGCCGCCGACTACAAGCGGTCCCGCACCGAGGAATTCCAACGCGATTTTCCGGGCTGGGTGTGGAACGGACCGGCCATCCCCAGGACCAAGCCTGCCTTCGAGCAGGTTTTCGCCGGAGAAGACGGCCGGATCTGGGTGCAGCTGTACCAGACGGCCGTGATCGACTCGGCAATGACCAGGCCGGAAGCCGGAACCCCGCGCGACGCATTTCAGCTGGCGTGGTCCGAGCCGGTGGTGTTCGATGTCTTCGAGCCGGATGGGCGTTACCTGGGAGCCGTCACCACTCCGACGGGTTTCCTGGTCTCTCCGGAGCCGGTCTTCCGGGGGGACACGGTCTGGGCGGCGGTCGAGGACACTGACGGGGTGCGGTATGTGCGGCGATTTGAACTCGAGCGAGCTCCGGTCAGCCAGTAGAGTGCGCAGACTAGGTTCACAGCAGTTGCTTTTCAGCCTCAATCCTCGATCCCACATCCTATGCCCACTGCTCTCTCTCGACTGACGCTGGTCGCGCTGATTCTTCTGTTCCCCAACCGGGCAACGGCGCAGCAGCCGGCCTGGCCGCGGGACGCCGGGGTGGACTCCATCATGAACCGCGCGATCAAGCCCGACGAGCCGGGGTCCGCGGTGGTGGTGATCTGGAACGGCCGAGTGGTGCACGGCGCGGCGTATGGGTTGGCTGACCTGGAGACCGGGCGGCCCAATCGAACCTCCAGCACCTTTCACATGGCGTCCATGGGCAAGCAGTTCACCGCGCTGGCCCTGCTGATACTGCGGGACGAGGGGAAGCTTTCCCTGGACGACCCGATCGGGAAGCATTTTCCGGAGCTGGCGCGCTTCGGGCCGACGCTCACGGTCCGGCAGATCCTGCACCACACCTCGGGCATCCCCGACTACTACAACGATACGACCGGCTACCGGAAGCTGCTCGAGCTGGCCCCGGAGCCGGACAACAGAGACATCGTGAAGTTGCTGGCGGCCTGGGGGGAGGCGAAACCGGCGGGGACCGAGTTCAGCTACAGCAATGCCGGCTACGACCTGCTGGGATCACTGGTCGAAACGCTTTCGGGAATGTCGCTCGACGCATTTCTGCAGCAGCGGGTTTTCGGCCCCGCCGGGATGGGGTCCACGTTCTCGCTGCCCAACACCGCGCGGTTCGCCGACTCCAGCCGTTCCCGGGGCTATGACAAGACCCACGGACGCTGGGTCGCCGACGACCAGGATCCCCTGGACCGGCTGGTCGGCTCCGGGTCGGTCTATTCCTCGGTGGAAGACCTTTACCGCTACGACCAGGCGCTCTACGGGGAACGACTGGTGAAGCAGTCGGAGCTCCAGGAGATGTACCAGCCGGTCCAACTCGAGGACGGGAGGGTCGTGCCTTACGGGTTTGGCTGGCGGCGGGATGAAAAGGACGGCGTCAGCTATCTCGATCACGGCGGGGCATGGGAAGGATATCTCTCGCACATGATCCGGATACCGGACCGGCACTTCTCGATCTTTATCCTGGACAACCGGACGGATTTTGAGCCGGAGGATTTGAGTGCCGCGATCCTGGAGCGGTATTTGCCTGAGTTGAGGTAGCAGAGGGCGCTGAGAACGGCTCCTTCGCGTTCTTCGCGAGGACATGTTGCCGGGCCGGAATTCGCTGCGATGCTCAGGGTCGATCTTCGATCCACCCTTACACCTACTTGCGGGCGACCTGAGCCAGCTGGAGCAGGCTGTCGAAGATCGCGCGCGATGCGCCGCGGTCATGGCCGGCCTGGAGCCGAGCGATGGCCCGGCTGTCGGTGCCGTAGAGATCGGTGCGGAAGCGGACCGTGCCGTCCCGCACGAAGCTGGTGAAGTACACGATGTAAACGGGCACCTTCTGTTTCAATCCCACCTGTTCCGGCGGATCCGTGCGGTGCAGGGCGTCCCGGATCTTCTTCAGGTTCCAATCGGTGTTGCGCGACAGGGCAAACTGGGCCAGCTGCTCGGGCCGCTCGACCCGGATGCAGCCGTGGCTCGCTGCTCGTCCGGCCCGCCGGAACAGCCCCCGCGCCGGGGTATCGTGGAGGTACACGTCGAACTGGTTGGGGAACATGAACTTGATCAGCCCCAGCGAATTGGCGGGGCCCGGCTTCTGGCGCACCCGGAAGTTGACGTGGGCCGTGTCGATCTTCGCCCAGTTGATGGTCGCGGGATCGATCACCTCGTTGCCCCGCAGCAGCTCGTACTCGTGTTTCCCGATGTAACCGGAATCCTTCCGTGCCGCCGGCACGATCTCGGTCTTGATGATCCGGGTCGGCACGTTCCAGTAGGGCCGGAACACGATGTAGCTCATCGAGTCGGCGAAGACCGGCGTGGGATTCTCGAAATCCTTCCCCACCACCACCCGCATGGTGAAGGCTTCCTCCCCGTTGTCATACGCATGGAGCTGATATTCGGGGATGTTGACCAGCACGTAGCGCTGCCCCAGGTCGTCGGGCAGCCAGCGATAGCGCTCCATGTTGAGCTCGATCTGCGCGATCCGGGTATCCAGCGGAATATTCATCGCTTCGACCGTGGCGGCGCCGATGGTGCTGTCGGTCTCCAGGCCGTGCAGATCCTGGAAGTGGGCCACCGCGCCGGCCAGCAGGCTGTCGTAGAGGAAGCGGTCGGGGAAAACGCTGTCGCGAAGCTCGCCGCTCGCGGCGAGTCGCTGGCGGATCATAGGGATGATCGAGTTCACCTCGCCGGGCCGCAGCTTCAGCCGGGGCGGGATGGGAATGGCGGCCCATCCCCCCCGGGCAGCCAGCTGGCGGTAGCCGGCCAGCGCTGTCACCAGCTCTCCGTACTGCTTCTGCCGGGGCAACAATGGGGCGACCATCGCCGGGAACGTCGTGGTCCGGAGGGAGGAGCTCAGCACGCTGTCCACTCCGCCACGCCGGACGCTGATGAACCAGCCGCTGTCCACCGCGGAGGGCTCCAGCCTTCCGGAGAAGAGATTGGTGCCGTAGGACAGGAAGGTGCGGGTGAGCTGAAGCTCGAGCGCGGCGACGGCGGGGGGAATCGAATCCTTCTTGAGATCGCTCTGGTAAGCCCGGGCGAGGGCGTCGCGGATGCCGCTCAGATCATAGTCCGAGGGCCGGAGTCCCTGCGCTTCGGCGTTGACCAGCGCATTGACGAATTCCCGGGCGCGTGCAGTGGGCTTATCCAACCCGGTCCAGAGCGGCTCGTACTTGCGCTCGCGGTATAGCCGCTGAACCATGCCCCAGCGCGCGGGGGTGATCCCCAACGGCGAGGCGGTGGAATCCACTGCCCGGGCCAGCGCGGCCCGCACGTCCCTTTCGTCGAGCGGACGACCGCACCCGGACAGTCCGGAGACCAGCAGTACCCCCAGCAGCCCTGCCGCCCGCCCTCGCGCGATCATGTGCCTTTCAGGTGCCAACCCAGGGATTCCCGGCCAGTTGTTCGCTACCCGGGTGGCGCAATAGTAATGCCACCACCTCATTCTCAGTAGTAGAAGCAGTTTGGGGGAACATTCGAACGCCAGTTCTTGTGCGCCACCGCACGGCGGCGGGGTGGACTGGGGGCGATACTGCTGGGGAACCCCATGCAATCAGGAGGAAGCAACAATGGCTACCAGAACCGAAAAAGCAGCGAGCCGGATCGCCAGTGGAGTCAAAAAGGGCAGCAAAGCGGCGGCCGATGCCACGTGGAGGCTTACCAACACGCTCGACCGGGTATCCGACGCGTCCGCGCGGCTCAGCAGCCCCCGCAAGGTGCGCAAGGCCAAGCGGACCCTCGCCAGCGTGGCCAAGGCAGCCGCGGTCGGCGCCGTGGTGATGGGCGTACGCAGGGTGGGGAACGCGGCGCTGAAAAAGGCTGACGCGCTGGAAGCGCGACAGAAGAGGAAGAGCCGGCTCAAGACCGCGGCGAAGGCGGTGGGAGTCGCGGCGGCAGTCGCCGGCGCCGTGATGTTAGCGCGTCGGGCCAGGAAAAAATAGGGAATGTGGGAATTCCCACATTCCTTCTAGGCTGCCTTCAGCTCTGAAGTACAATTCGGGCAGCGGGTCGCCTTGAGCGGAATCTCGGTCGCACAATAGGGACAGGAGCGGGTGTTCGGAGCGGCAACCGGCGCCTGCTCTTTCCGTTTCAGCCGGGCGATCGCCCGCACCATCAGGAACACGCAGAACGCCAGGATCACGAACGATACGATCCGGGTAATGAACACCCCGTAGTTCAGGGTCACTGCTCCCGCAGCCTGGGCATCGGCCAGGTTCGCGAACGGGGCGGCGGCCTTGCTTCCGTCCTTCAACACTACGAACAGATTGGTGAAGTCGACATTCCCCAGGAGCAGCCCGATCGGCGGCATGATCATGTCGTTGACCAGGGAGGTCACGATGGTGCCGAAGGCGGCTCCGATGATGACGCCGACCGCCAAGTCCACGACGTTGCCCCGGAGAATGAACTCCTTGAAATCCTTGCCCATGCTCATGCTCCCGGATTAATGGCCCAGATGAGGGACCGCGCTGCTTCTTCCAGCGGCTTGAATTCCGCGTGCCCGGACCCCGCGGAGCCCGCCTCGATATCGGTCGCCAGCCCCCGGCAGATTTCGGTCGCGCGGCGGAGCCGGAAGCGCTGCACGAAGTTCTCGTACTCCCCGGAGCTGGCCGCCGACATAATGGCCCAGAGCCTGAGTCGCACCTCGTCCACCGAGCTCTTGATCGCCGCCAGCGTGTCGGTGGGCACCCGCCCCCGTTCGACATTGTCCTCCAACGACTCGAGCAGCGCCTTGATGTTCCCGATCAGCTTGGCCAGTTCCGCATCAGGCATTCCAGCCTCCACCGTAACAGATTCTTCGCAATTGAGTGATCCCCTAGTATCGGGGTAACCGGTGCGATTGTCCATGCTGGGAATTCGGAAGTCGCCAGGTACATTACAGGCGTGCTCCCATTCATCTGTACCGCCGCGCTGGCGACGCTGGCTGGTTTCCACCCGCCGCAACCCCGGCCCCGCCTGGTGGTGGTGCTGATGGTAGACCAGCTGAGACCGGACTACCTCGACCGCTACCGGGACCAGTGGACCGGTGGGTTTCGCCGCATACTCGACCAGGCCGCCTACTTCCCCGATGGGCAGCAGGATCACGCGCTCACCCAGACCGCGCCGGGACACGCTTCCGTGCTGTCCGGCCGCTTCCCCGCGCATACCGGCATCCCGTCCAATACCCGTGGAGTGGAGGATCGCGCCGCGCCGTTGCTCGGATCAAGCGGGACTGGCGCCTCTCCCCGCCGCTTTCATGGCACCGAGCTCTATGACTGGATCCTGAACCGGGACAGCAGCGCGAGACAGCTCAGTGTTTCGCGCAAGGATCGCTCGGCGATCCTCCTGGTCGGCCGGGTCCGGGGCCAGGTTTACTGGTACAACGACGGGATATTCACCACCAGCCGCTACTACGCTGACGTGCTGCCCGACTGGGTCACCGACTACAATGCCCGGCGCGGACCTCAACGCCTGGCAGGGACAACGTGGACGCCGCTGCTTTCGGCCGATCGCTACTCCGAATCCGACTCGATGCCGTACGAGAACGACAGCGCGGACGTCAGTTTTCCCCACCGGTTTCCCAATACTCCCGAGCTGGCCGCGGCGGACCTCCCATCCTTTCCCTGGATGGACTCGCTGACGCTGGATCTCGCACTGGTCGGCGTGACCGCGCTCCAGCTGGGACGTCACGAAGGCACCGACCTGCTCACCATCTCGCTCTCCGCGTCCGACGCAGTCGGTCACGCCTTCGGCCCCGACTCGAAGGAGCTGCACGACATGCTGCTGCGGCTGGACCACTGGCTGGGCTGGTTCGAAGATTCACTTGGAGTGCTGGTTCCGTCCGGCCGGACGATCTTCGCGCTCAGTTCCGATCACGGCGTGCAGTCGTTTCCCGAGTGGACGACCGGCACCCTCGGCAAAGCCGGTGGCCGCGTCTGGCTGGCAGACCTGGCGCAGGAGACTGCCGCCCGGCTGCGGCGGCGGTATCAGACCAATTTTCAATTCGAGTTCGATGATGGGTTGCTGACCGCCGATCTCGACCTGCTCCGGGCCCATGGTATTGCTGTCGACAGCATGGCCAGCGCCCTGGCGGAAAAAGCGCGCGGTCGCCCGGGAGTGACCCGGGTGTTTACTCCGGCCACGCTTCGTGCCGCGCGATCGTCCGACCGCGAAGCCCGCCTGTGGCGCCACAATCTCGGACCGGATAGTGACTGGCTCTTTGCCGCCGTGCTGGCGCCCGGATTCACCTGGCAAGCCTCGGGCGGCTCAACTTCTCATGGCACCACCAACCTGCTCGACACTACCGTTCCCATTGCCTTCTGGGGACCCGGCATTCGACCGGGGCGGTATACCCGACCGGTCAATTCAGTGGATATTGGTCCCACCCTGGCTGCACTGGTTGGCGTCGCTCCCACGGAAGCGGTGGACGGCGTCGCGCTTCCGGAGGTAGTAACCAGGTCCAGCACCCATTAGCGAGGCATTGCGAACCTTGGCCGAGCCCCGGCATCCCGACCTTCCCTGTTATCCCTGCCCGCACCGCTCGGCCTGCTGTGCCTTCGGGACCACGGTGAGCCCAGTCGAGGCCGATGGTATCATTCGGAAATACGGGGAAGACAAGGTGTACCTGACCCGCTGGGGGGAATGGCGAACCCGGGTGGTGAAGGGGCGCTGCGTGCTCTGGAAGGACAATAGCTGCAGTATCTGGAACACCGAGGAATATCCTGCCGTGTGCCGCGGGTTCCCGTTCGTGGACGCGGAAACGGGGGGACCCTACGAATTCGATCAGACCATCTGCCCCGAATTCCTGACCCGGCCCGAACTGGTGAAGATTGCGGTTGGGCGCGGGAAGTAAGCCTTCCAGCTGGGCTACCCTTTCCAACACGTAGCCACATAGGACACGCAGGGCCACGTAGAACAACACAAGACCGTTCTACTTATGTTACTTGTACTGTACAGCTTTTCATATCGGATTTTTCTACGTGACCTACGGGCTCTACGTGGCTACGTGTTGAAAACGGTGAAACGCAGAGGAAGCTTCCCTCACGCTCTCGAACTCCTACTGACGGATCCCATGTCAAGACGAATTCCGGTTCTCTTTTGTACCGTGCTGATTTGCTCTGCGTCTCATCTGGTCGCCCAGGCCGATCCCGCGCTGGAGCACGCCAACCGGTTGCTCCGCGCCTCGCCGGTCATCGACGGCCACAACGATCTACCCTGGGCGATCCGGGATGCGAAGGACGCGCCCCGCGACGTGGAAGCCTACGATCTCACTACCACGCGCCCGGGGCAGACGGATCTTCCCCGGCTTCGTGCCGGCCACGTCGGCGGGCAGTTCTGGTCGGTGTATATCCCGGGCGAGGTGAAGGACAGTGGATACGCCCGGATCCAGCTCGAGCAGATCGACATCGTCCGGCGCACCATCGAGCGCTACCCCCGCGACCTGGAGCTTGCGCTCACCGCGGACGACGCCGAGCGCATCATGAAGACCGGCCGGATCGCCTCGTTCCTGGGGATGGAGGGGGGGCACGCCATCGAGAATTCGCTGGGGGCGCTCCGTGCCTACTATGCCCTGGGCGTTCGCTACATGACGCTCACCCACAACGTCACCCTGGACTGGGGGGACGCCGCGCTGGACAGCGCCCGGCACGGCGGGCTCACCCGTTTCGGCGAGGAGGTGGTCCATGAGATGAACCGGCTCGGCATGCTGGTGGATCTCTCCCACGTCTCGCCCGGCACCATGAGCGACGCCATCCGGGTCAGCGAAGCGCCGGTGATGTTCTCTCACTCGTCGGCCCGGGCTGTCACCGACGTCCCCCGGAATGTCCCCGACTCCATCCTCGCCCGCATGAAGCAGAACGGCGGCGTGGTCATGGTCACTTTTGTTCCCAGCTTTGTCTCCCGCGCCGCGAATGACTCGATGGCCGCCTGGCGCCCGTTGTTGAATGCCCGCCTCCAGGGGGTGACCGACAGCGCGGCCCGAGCCCAGGCCCGGCGCGATTTCATGGCGGCCCATCCGCTGCCCAGGGCGACCGTTCGCGACGTGGCCGACCATGTGGAGCACGTGCGGGACGTGGCGGGAATCGATCACGTGGGAATCGGGGGAGACTACGACGGCACCGACGACCTGCCGGTAGGCCTGGAGGACGTCTCGAAGTTCCCCAACCTCTTCGCCGAATTGATCCGCCGCGGCTGGAGCGATGAGGATCTCAGGAAGCTGGCGAACGGGAATATCCTGCGGACGCTGAGCGAGGCGGAGCAGGTGGCCGCGCGTTTACAGAAAGAGAGACCGCCCTCGACCAAGACCATTGACCAGCTGGATCGAGCTCCCACTCCTTAAGAGGGCGTGCCTCCCGCCGGTTTCCTCGGTTGGTGACGTTTTCAACTCAGAGCCGGGAGACGCAGAGAACAACATTGTGCTTTTCTCTGAGCCTCTGGGCCTCTGAGTTGAAAGCCCAACCACGCAAAGGAAGCGCCACTGACCTGCTCGATCGGGCTCCGACGCCATGAGGAAGTGTGTCCCGCCGGCTTCCTCTGGTGGTGACGTTTTCAACTCAGAGCCGCAGAGACACCGAGAACAACATTATGCTTTTCTCTGAGCCTCTGGGTCTCTGAGTTGAAAGCCCAACCACGCAAAGGACGCGAAACTACCCGCCCCAAGACTCAACGTAGATGGAGTGCGAGGAACCCGGCCCCGGTCTCCTCCGCCCAGAACCGCACACTCCAGGGTGCCGTCCCGGTAATAAACCCCACGTGTCCTCCCCGCTCCGTGAACGCGGTGCTCAGCATCGGGTTGGCGGCGATCAGGTCCCGGGGGATCGAGCCGGCGGGGACGATGGGGTCGTCCAGCGCATGAATCAGCAGGGCAGGGACCCGGACCCCGGACAGGTACGGTCCGGCGCTCGACGCCTGGTAGTACGCGGCCGAGTCGGCGAAACCGTGGAGTGGAGCCGTCAGCGCTTCATCGAACTCCCGGACGGTGCGAGCCGCCAGGGCCCGGTCCACATCGCAGTATCCCTCCAGCAGCTTCCGCTTGGCCCTCGTCTTCTCCCGCAACGAGCGCAGAAAGAATTTCGCGTAGACCTGCGGGGTTCCCCGGCTCATCTCCCGGGCGCAAATAGCGAGATCATACGGAACTGAAATCGCCACCGCCGCCCGAACCAGGGTTCCCTGGCCCTGCTCGCCCAGGTACTTGAGCAGCACGTTCCCGCCGAGCGAAAACCCCAGGACGCCGAGCGGAATGGCGGGCTGGGTATGACCCAGGTGCTCCAGTACGATGGCGAGATCGCTGGTTTCTCCGGAGTGGTAGAACCGGGCGGTCCGGTTCATCTCGGCCCCGCAGGAGCGGAAGTTGA
>JBDTTZ010000029.1:0-3093 GCA_040008015.1 Gemmatimonadota bacterium | reverse complement strand
TGCCGGGCGAACGCGAGCAGCTGGCGGGTGAGGCTCGCCATCCGGTCGGCCGCCTGCTGCAGTTGCAGGACGTCCTGGCGGGTGGTCGGTGACAGGTTCGGGTCCCGCTCGATGAAATGGATAAAGCCGCTCAGCGCGTGCAGCTGGTTGTTGAAATCGTGGGCCAGGCCGCCAGCCAGGCGCCCGATCGCTTCCATCTTGGCCGTTTGCCGGAGAGTCACCTCGGTCAGTTTCTGCGCCGTGACGTCGCGCTTGATCGAGGCAGCGCCCACGATCTCTCCAGACAGGTCGTGCACCGGTGAGATGGTGAGGGAGATGACGATCTCCCGGCCGCTCTTATGGAGCCGGGTGGTCTCATAGTGGGCGACGTGCTCGCCGCGGGAGATGCGCTCCAAAATGGAGTTTTCTTCGGCCTGGAGGTGGGGCGGGACCAACCGGAAGATCGAGTTGCCCACCATTTCTTCGGCGGTATATCCGAATATCCGCTCCGCGCCGGGGTTCCAGCTCAAGATCCGCCCCTCCAGCGTCTTGCTGACGATGGCATCATCGGAAGAGTCGATGATGGCGGCGAGTTTCGCTGCTACCAGCATCTGTTCAACGGAGGTTGAATCCTCGGGATCGGACATGAGTGCCAAACTAGAGCATCGGCAGCTAAATCACAACGAGGGAACCCCTTATCTTTCTGCCATGCTGCTGACGCGCTTCCAGGACCAGCTGGACAAACTGGCCGTACCCCGCGGGGTCCGGGTGCTGGTGGCCGTGTCCGGTGGCCCCGACTCGGTGGCGCTGCTCGATCTCCTGGTCGCGACGGGCGACAGTCATGGTTGGGACCTGGTTGTGTCCCACGTGGACCACGGTATTCACGCCGAGAGCTCGCGCATTTCGAAGCTGGTGGAATCCAGGGCGGAGGGCTACGGCATTGGTTTCCGGTTCCGCCGCCTGGGGCTCGGAGCGGGCACCTCCGAAACCGCGGCGCGAGTGGCCCGCTACGCGGCGCTGGAGGAAATCCGGGTCGCCGAACACGCGGAATGGGTAGTCACTGCCCACCATGCGGATGACCAGGTCGAGACAGTCCTGCTTCGCGTGCTGGCCGGCACCGGTCCCGCCGGATTGGCCGCGATGACATCCAGGCAGGGAACCATTGTCCGGCCCCTCCTGCCGTTCAGGCGGGAGGAGCTGGCGTGCTACCTGCTTGATCGCCATCTCGAGGCATGGGAAGATCCGGCCAATTCAGAACCGCGGCATCTCCGGTCATGGGTTCGCGAATCTCTGCTTTCCTCGATCCGGGAGCGGCTGCCCGACGTAGATACTCAGCTGCTCCGGGTATCGGAGCAGGCCGGGTTTGAGCGCGTCGCCTGGGACCGCCTTCTTGAGGCTCTTCCGGAGCTGGATTGGCGGCCCGAACCAGGCGGCGGTTCCGTTGCTGCGGCCCGGCTCGCCGCCTATGATTCGACTCTGGGCAATGCCCTGCTTCGCGCCACCGCGCGGCGGTCCGGTCTGACCCTGGGTATCGAGCGCGCGGAGCGGGCCATCGAGTTCCTCGCCAGGGCGCAGAGCGGGAGCCGGATGGAGCTGGGTGGCGGTTGGACGCTCGCGGTGGAGTTCGGCCGGGCAAAGTTGATGGGCCGGGCAATCGAGACAAGATCGGAGTCGCAGGCCCCCTCCGTGCTGGAGCTCGCCGGCCCGATGGGTGAAGCAACTTTCGGCCGCTGGGTGTTCCGCTGGCGGCTGGAGGCAGCGCCGGCCGAGCAGGCACGCAACGGACTTGCCGCCTGGTTCATCCCCGGGCCAATGCAGGTTCGAGCCTGGCAAGCCGGCGACGATATCCGCCCGCTCAAAGGACGAGGCAGCCGGCTCGTAGTAAAGTGTTTTCAGGAGGTGAAGGTGGCCCGGGGCGATCGATCCACCTGGCCGGTGATGCGGGATGGAGTCGGAGGGGTGATCTGGGTCCCCGGCGTTTGCCGGTCGGAAAGCCTGGTACCCCAGCCTGGAGCGGAGGCGCTGCGTGTTGACGCTCAGATCTCCTGAAGTCCTGCGGCGGACCGGTGGTATCCCGGTCAAGTCGATCGTCTTCGATGAAAAGACCCTCGCCGGCAGGGTGCAGGAACTGGGCGACGAGATCACGGCAGCCTATCCGGACGGGCACCTCCTCGTCCTCGGCCTGCTCAAGGGGAGCTTCATCTTTCTGAGTGACCTGGTTCGCCGGATCGAACGGCCCCTCCAGGTGGATTTCCTGGTGGCGGCGTCCTACGGACCGGAAAAGGTGTCAAGTGGTAATGTGCGTTTGGTTTACGACCCGGAGACTGAGCTGGAAGGCAAACATATTTTGCTGGTCGAGGATATAATTGATAGTGGGAAAACGCTGACCCGTTTGACCACGCTGTTACGTGCTCGTGAGCCCCGGAGCCTTGCGATTTGCGCCCTGCTGGACAAGCAGATCGCGCCGAGTCCGCCGCCCGAACTTCGGTTCGTCGGATTCAAGGCTCCCCCGGCGTTCCTGGTGGGCTACGGATTGGATCACGCGGAGAATTACCGGCACCTCCCGTTCATCGCGGACTTGGAATAAATGGCCGAACGAATGCCCCCTCGTCCCCCGGGGCCTAACTGGGGATCATTGAGTAAGAATCTCGCCCTCTGGGTGCTGGTCGCCCTCCTGGCGATGGCGCTCTTCCAGATGATGCGGCGCCAGGGGAGCCCCTCCCAGGAGTTCACCTACACCGACTTCAATCGGGAGCTGGGCAAGAACAATATTGCCCGGGTCGAGGTGATCGATGGCAAGCGGCTGCAGGGAGATTTCCGCAGCCCCGTGGTCCAGGGCGGAACTCCGGCGCAGCGCTTCACCGTGTTGCTCCCCATCAAGGACAGCGAAGACTTCCTCAAGCGGATCGAAGCCGCCGGCGTGCCCATCTCGGCGAAGGAGCCGAAGGGCGGGCTTACCACGATCATCATCGCGGCGCTTCCCTGGGTCGTGATCCTGGGCCTGTGGTTCTTCCTGCTGCGCCAGCTCCAGGCGGGCGGCAGCCGCGCGTTTTCCTTCGGAAAATCCAAGGCCAAGCTGCTCTCGGGTGATACGCCCAAGATCACCTTTGCCGA
>JBDTTZ010000028.1:0-2840 GCA_040008015.1 Gemmatimonadota bacterium | reverse complement strand
AGGTATACGTTCACGGTACCTCGATAAGACTGACCCCAAATTCCTCCCCACCGGAAGTGACACCCATGACAACAGTGCTCATCACTGGTACCAGTACCGGCATTGGCTTCGCGACCGCGCTTGCCTTCGGCCGAGCGGGCTACCAGGTCGCCGCGACGATGCGGAACCCGGCTCGGGCGCCGGAACTTGCGAACGTAGCGGCGCGCGAGAAGCTGGCCATTGCGGTATCCACCATGGACGTCGATTCGGACGCATCGGTCAAGGAGGCGATTCTCCGAACTGTAAAGGAGATGGGACCAATCGACGTGCTCGTCAACAACGCCGGGATCGAGCGGACCGGCTCCGTGGAGGAACTCCCGTTAGCCGAGTGTCGCGCCCTGATGGAGACGAACTATTTCGGAGTGATCCGCTGTATCCAGGCCGTGGTGCCCGCCATGAGACAACGGCGGAGTGGCTGCATCATCAATGTGGCGTCGGTCGCCGGGCACATCGCCTTGTCGCCCCTTGGCGCCTATGCGGCTACGAAATTCGCGCTGGAGGCGTTGAGTGAAGCCCTCGCACAGGAAGTACGGTCATTCAATGTTCACGTGGCGATCGTCGAGCCGGGAATTATCGACACCGCGATGGCCCGGCATATCGGCATCGTCGGGGCGCCTTCGCTCTACCCCCACAAGCGTCGCAATGCCGCGCTGTTCGCCGCCGTGTTGAAGAACCCGGTACCGCCATCCGTGGTCGCGGAGAAGGTGCTCGAGATTGCCGCGAGCGGGACCTGGCAGCTCCGGCATCCGGTGGGACCGGACGCTGAACCGTTCCTCGGGTGGCGCCGGGCGATGAGTGACGAGCAGTGGGTGGACTTTGGGGCGCTCGCGGACGATGCCTGGTACGATCGCGTCAAGGCCGACTTCGGGGTGGACGCACGCTCCGGGGGGTGAGCACGGACTCCTTGACTCCCATCGCATCGGCGGAGTACGTCTGCGTCTTCTGCGACTTACCAACCGAAAGCCGACTCGCTGAATGCCCCCGGTGTAATCGCCAACGCTGCTTTGCTCGCCGAGTTACCTGGCGTCGGCTCCAGGTTGCCGCGGGCATCGCGTGGCTCGCGATCGGCGGGTGGCTTGCATTCGTGGTGGGCTGGATCGTCTGGCCGCGTCCTGCCAGAACCAATATGCCGGATGCCTGGTGGGTACTGCCGCTGATTATGTTGGTGGCGCTGTTGTTCCTGATCGGTGGGATCGGGGGACTCCTGGGCCGTCCCTGGCTGTACCGCTGGCTGGTACTGCGGCTCAGTCGTGGATGGTTTGGCTGATATCAGTACGATACTTCGCATACAGCCGAGCCGCCGCTGCTACCGGGTCGCCTCGGGGAGTGGTCGGGAATACGTCATGCCGGCGGGACCACTCCTGCTCCCACTGACACATGTCGGCGGCAAACGGCGCCCGGTCGAACGGCGTACTCGAATCGAGTGAGCGATTGAGCCGGGAAAAGAACTCCTCCCAGCGCGGCAGGTAATAGCTGCTGAACATTCCCTGCCACTCCTTGTAGGCATAGAGATTCAGGTCGTCGTTCTGCCCTTCCGTGCACTGGGTCCCCCAGAGCGTGATGATGTTGCGGGCGTTCCACTCGTAGAGGTCGCGCTCCACCTTCGTTTTTCCCCAGCGTTTTGCATCCTCCAGCCACCGGCCCAGCAGGAACTCCTCGCGGGTTCCCACCAGCTGGTCCAGATCGTTGAGCAAACCGGTCACGCGCTGCTCGGCGGCAACCAGGGAGTCGCGATCCTTGTTCTTGAATGCCGACTCCACCGCATTCACCAACGGAAGCCCCAGCTGGCCCAGCACCTGGCGCGCCAGGTTCACCACGTCGTAGCGATAGGAGTCGTATTGACCCAACTCCCTCGACGCTGCCAGCAAGGTGTCCAATGCGGCTGCCAGCATCTTCACATCGTAAGGTGCCACCGGCTCGGTGCGATACGGCGTTCCCGGCACATAGAACCCGGGACGCTCGGCCAGGAAGGTCCCGGTCTGCGGTGCCGAACGGTATGCGGTCGCCATGAGCAGCTTCCAGGCATTCTGCGCGTGGGTATTGGCGCCGCCGTAGCGGCGATCGACCCAGGCCCGTGCCCATTGATCGAGCCCAGGGACCTGGGTGCGCCAGGCCATGTCCATCACGAAATCGGGAACGATCGGATTGGAGCCCAGGCCTTCCATCATCATGCCGAGCCCGGAGAGCCGGCCTTTCGCGGAACTGGTGAGCGCGCTGTCGAGGTTGGACGCGATCTGGGGCAGGTCGCCGTTGAGGTTTACCTTGCCGCCGAAGTTGTAGAGCACGTTCCAGATCCACGGCTTGCCGTAGAAGGCCTCGCGAGCTTGCCATACCGGGTGCCGATCGCCCCAGAGATCGAGGACGATCATCCGGTCGTCCGGCACCGCCCCGATCAGCGCGCGGGCCTGCGGTTCCTTCCAGAACTTCGCCTGGTAGTAGAGGAACCAGCCCTGGAGCACCCAGACTGCCGAGGGATCGACCGACTGCATCGACTGA
The DNA here is from genome assembly GCA_040008015.1 of Gemmatimonadota bacterium. Taxonomy (GTDB): domain Bacteria; phylum Gemmatimonadota; class Gemmatimonadetes; order Gemmatimonadales; family GWC2-71-9; genus DASYPP01. The sequence continues at coordinate 305 of JBDTTZ010000028.1, read as the reverse complement.
AATACCGCCCGCCCCATCCCGGCCAGGAATTCCGGATCGTCGGAGGGTGGGTCGATCTCGTTGAAGCTGTCTGCGGCGTAGATGTGATCGGTCCCGAACAGCTCGGTCTGGCGGGCGATGAACCGATCGCCGAAGCGCTGGAACAGCGGGTCGAGAGGATCGAGGAACCAGGTCCCGGAGAACCCGGCCGACCAGTCTCCAGTCTTATGGATCTTCGCATTGGGAAAAACTTCGCGAATGGACTCCGGCACATGGCCGGTGAACCCCTGGAGCACCGGTGTCATCCCCAGCTCGCGCTCCCGGGC
>JBDTTZ010000027.1:0-9701 GCA_040008015.1 Gemmatimonadota bacterium | reverse complement strand
AGTGCTCGGTCTGGATGATCTGGAAATCAAAGGTCCTGTATTGAACCTTGTTCTGGCCGAAGTACTGCGCCGACGCGACGGCCGGAACGGCCGCGAACAGGGTCAAGAGAAGAAGAGGCAGTTTTCTATGCATGAGTTTGTCCCTAGCCGTTACGAACTTGCCAGCAACTCCGGGGCGTCTCCCCAGAGCCGCTCCAACTGATAGAACGACCGGGTTTCGGGGTGAAACAGGTGGATGACGAAATCCACGTAGTCCAGCAGCACCCAGCGACCCGCGTTCAATCCTTCGACGTGATGCGTACGCATCCCCCGCCGGCCCATCTTCTCCATCACCGAATCCGCGATGCCGCGCACATGGGCATCCGAGGTTCCGGAAGCGATGACGAAGTAATCCGTGGCGTCGGTCAGTCCCCGGAGATCGAGGATGACGACGTGATTGGCTTTGAGATCATCGATGGCCTCGACGGCGCACTGAAGCGGCACCGGAAGCGCATGTGTCTCTTTACGATCAGACCGATTGATACGTTGTTTTCCTTCCCTCAGGTACCCGACATGAAACGCCGGCTCAGTCTTCGATCACGTAAAATATGGCCCAGGCGCCGGCCCCAACGTGGGTGCCGAGAACCCCGGTCGCAAGGGAGACAAAACAATCCCGGGGCTGGTACGCCGCCACCAGCGCGGTGCGGACCCGCTCGGCCACCTCCGGCGCTTCGGCGTGCGCGATGCCGAAACGAATCGCCCGGGGGCGGGGGGTAAGCCGCTTCTCCAGCAGTGACAGGACTTTGGGGACCAGGTTTTCCCGGCCCCGGACCCGGTCTATCGGCTGAATCCGGCCGCTGGAATCCAGGGAAAGAATGGGTTTGACATCCAGCATGCCCGCCAGCCAGGCCTTTCCCCGGGTCACCCGACCTGATCGAATCAAGTTATCAAACCGGTCTACCGTTACGAGACACCCGGACTGTCCGCGCAGCCGCTCCAGCTCCCGGGCCACAGCCGCCGCGTTCCAGCCCGATTCTGCCAGCTCGGCTCCCCGCAGGGCCAGCAATCCAACCCCAAAGGATGCGGAGGCGCTGTCTACCAGGTGAACCCCGGTCAGTCCCGCTGCCCTCACCGCTGCCTGGGCCGATTGATAGGTTCCCGACAACGTCGAGGACAGGAGCACGCCGACGACTTCATCCGCTTCAGCCCTGGCATCGCGAAAAACCCGGACAAAGTCCGCCGGGGTGGGCTGGGAGGTTGTCGGGAGAGCCTTGGAGTTGCCAAGCCGCCGGTAGAACTCCTCCGGCTTCAGCTGCACCCGGTCCTGGAAAACCTCGTCGCCGAACATCACCTGGAGTGGAACCAGGGCGATGTGATGCCGGTCAAGCACGCTGTCGGGCAGGTCCGCCGAGGAATCCGTGACTACCGCAACCGGCCGCCGGTCGGCATGGGAGAGATCCCGGTGCTGGGCCCGCATGTCGTCGGCTTTTGTCGCCTCGACTGAACCCCATCGGGCGGCATAGGTAAAGACGGCCTCCGGGGTATCGGTGTGCACATGAACTTTAAGGAGATTCCCGGCAACCAGGACCTGCAACGACCCCCCAAAGGCCCGCAGGGCCTGGCGCACTTCATTGGCCGGGGGTATCTGCTCCCCCCGGACCATGACCTCGGTGCAGTACTGGAAGTCACGCTCGGCTGCGACCTCCGCCAGGGCGGCCGGGCTGATGAACTCCCCGGCCGTTGCCGGCTCGGCGGGCAGAATAGGGTCGCCGTCGATGTGACGGACCACGCCTTCGATCATCCGGACAAAACCCTTGCCCCCCGCATCCACCACTCCGGCTTCCTTGAGCACGGCCATCAGCTCGGGGGTGTTGGCCAGGGCAATCTCACCCTCCGCCAGCAATCGGTGCATGAAGTCGCCGATATCCATCTCCGGCGTGGCCAGCCGCTCTGCCGCGGCCGCGGCCTCGCGCGCCACCGTGAGAATGGTTCCTTCCCGGGGATCGTCGAGCGAGGCGTAGAGCCGGTCAGACCCGGTACGGATGGCCACCGCGATGTCCACGGCGTTGGCGGTGACCCGCTCGCCCAGTGCGTCGGCGAAGCCGAGCAGGAAGTGGGCGAGCATCATTCCGGAGTTGCCCCGGGCGCCCAGCACGGCTCCCCGGGCCATCGCCCGGGCGGTGTCGGGAAGCGGCGCGTCGCCGACTGCGCGGAGCGCATCGGCGACGGAGCGAAGGGTCAGGCTGAAGTTGGTGCCGGTATCCCCGTCGGGAACGGGGAAAACATTGATCCGGTTGATTTCGTCCCGGCCGGCGGCGACCCAGTCCGCGGCCGCAAAGAGCGCCCCCGCCAGCCGGGGGCCGTCTACGTAGGTGATACCCACTCGGGCTCCGGAGCTATTCCTGAACGACGGAAACCTTGATCTCGGCCTGCACCTCGGGATGCAGGCGGATAGCGACCGTGTGCTGGCCCAAGCTCTTGATGGGATGGTCAAGATCGATCTTGCGCTTATCCACGCTGAAGCCCTGTTTGGCCAGCGCATCGGCGATGTCCTGGGCGGTGATCGATCCGAAGAGGCGGTCGCCTTCGCCCGCCTTGCCAGGCAGGTCGATGGTCAGCGCGTTCAACCGGTCCGCCAGCGTCGTCGCTTCGCCCTTTTCGGCGCTCAGCTTTGCGTTTCGGGACCGGGACTCGGCGGCGATCCGCTTCTTGTTGCCTTCGGTGGCCTCGTAGGCCAGGCCCTGGGGAAGCAGGTAATTGCGGGCATATCCCGGCTTCACCCGCACCATCTCGCCCGCCTTGCCCAGCGACTTGATATCCTCACGCAGAATGACTTCGAGCATGTTCAGTCCTCTTCGGGTTCACTTCGCCACGCTCTCGCGGGGGCGGCGAAAATCGATCCAGGTGTCCGCCAGACCAAGAAGCACCAGGCCTGCAAGAGCAAAAGGTAACAGAAAGACCGTCGCGATCACGATCACGAAAACCGCGGCGCCGGGGCGAAGAAACCGGCTCAGCACCGCCGCGCCACGAACCGCATACAGGGCGGCGCAGACCACCAGGACGTTCTCGGCGGCGGTGGACCAGTACTGCACCGTGTACAGCATCAGGTCGACCACGGGGTACCGGTCCGCCATCCGGTGCACCACGCCCAGCGAAGGCAACAGGAGCACCAGGACGGCCAGAATCACCAGCCAGACCAGGTGGTCGGTGAAGCGAAACTTCCCCAGCCGCTCCGCCGCTCGACCTACCGATTTCCCAGTCGCCGCCTCGACCCAGTTGGCGGTGATCACCAAGCCCAGCATGCCGCTCAGCAGCAGCCGGGCAGGGTAGAGCCGGGCCATCGAAGCGCCGGCATCGGCGATCCGCTCGAGGAGGTCCCGCGCATCCAGCGAGCGGGGTCCAAAGCGGGGATTGGCGGCGAGATCCCGCCATACCGACCACCATTCCCGGGTGAGCGCGATGCGCAGATCGCCCCACTCAATTCCCCAAATCCCGCACCATATGGCGACGCCGGCTAACGCCAGCAGGACCGCAAGCGAAGCCCGGGCAAAGACCCCGCGCCGGTCCGAGGTGCTGAGCACGACGAAGCCGCCGGTCATCAGGATCGCCATGGCATTGGCGACCTGGTCCACGATGCCCTGGGTAATGCCGAGCCAGATGGCAGCCAGCACTACCGAGACCAGGGTCCATCGCCACGCCCGCGGAGTAACCGGCCCGCTGATAAGTAGCAGTCCCGCCAACGGGACCAGCAGCAGTACCGGCGAGGGCGATATCAGCAAAAAACCAAGGAGCGCGAGGCCGGTCCCCTGCGGGGCCGGGCTCCGCTCCAGGTCGGGCCTGAGCGGGATGCTCAGCCGATATGCCCCTTGATGTACGGCAACAGGGCCAGCTGCCGTGCCCGCTTGATCGCCGTGCTGAGCTGCCGCTGGTGCCGGGCGCAACAGCCCGAGAGCCGGCGCGGCAGGATCTTGCCTCGCTCAGTCAGGAAACGGGAAAGCAGGCGCTCGTCTTTGTAGTCGAGGACCCGAACGCTCATCTCGCAGATGGGGCAGACTTTCTGCATCCGTTTCATTCTTCTTCCTCCTCCTCCCCTTCCGCCTTGGCCACGGCGACGGGCGCGATCTGCTCACCCTCGCTCAGGACGACGAGGAAGCGCAGGACGCCGTCATCGAGCTTGATGGCGCGCTCGAACTCCGGCAGCAGGTCACCGTTGGTCTCGAACTTGGCGATGACGTAGTAGCCGGTGTCGTGCTTCTTGATGGGATACGCGAGGGTGCGCTTGCCCCAGTGGGTGGCTTCCGGCGCGGCTTCTCCGGGCCTCTGGATCAGGGCGTGGTAGCGGGCCAGCTTCTCATTGATGGCGGCCTCTTCGAGCGCACTGTCGAAGATATAGACCACCTCGTACAGACGGGTCATGACACCTTCCTTTGGACGTTGACGCCCCGGCATTGGTGTGTGGCCGAGGAGGAGCAAGCTTTTGACGGGGCGGAAGATAGACGCGGGGGGCTGGAGTTGCCAGCCCCCCGTGCCGCCCGGCCGCAGCGGCTCAGAACGAGTTGGGATAGACCTGAATGGACTTGCTGGCGAACTGGCCGGCCAGGTCATACACCGTGAGGGTCAGGGTGTAGAACTGGTTGGGTTGCGGGTAGTTGTGCTGCGCGGTCGACCCGCTGGCCTTGAACCCGTCGCCAAAGTCCCAGTCCCACCGGGCGATTCCGAAATCATCGGTCGAGATGGTCCCGTCGACCTGGACCAGCCCCGCGTTGGGGTAGGCCGTGAAGTTCGGCACCGGCGCGTTGCCGGCCTGGCCGCCGGCCGCGGGAAGCTTGAACGTCTTGCTGATCTGGCCGGTCAGGCTCGAGGCATCACTTACCGTCAGTTGCACGGTGAAGGTCGCACCGGCGGCATAGGTGTGACTGACGGTTTGACCGGAACCTGTGCCGTTGTCGCCGAAGGCCCAGCTGCGGCCGGTGATTCCGTGGTCATCCTGAGACTTCTTGCTGTCGAAGCTGCAGCCCAGCGCGGTGCAGCTGAAATCGAAGCTGGCCAGAGGTGGCAGGTTGGCTCCATTGCCGAACAGGCCGGTGTGCAGCAGCAGGTTGGGAGAGCCGGCCCCGGGATTTGCCACGACACCGGCCGTGGCGCTCGCGCGGATCGCGTAGACCACCTGCGCCGGTGTCGCGGTCGGGTTGCCCTGGAGATAGCGCGCGATGGCTCCCGCCACGTGCGGAGTCGCCATGGAGGTTCCGCTCAGGACGTTGGTGGCGGTGTTGCTGGTATTCCAGGTCGAGGTGATCGAGACCCCGGGTCCGAAGACATCGACACAGGTGCCGAAGTTCGAGAACGAAGCCCGTTGATCGGTGATGTCCGTCGCACCCACGGTGATGGCATTGGGAGTCCGGGCCGGCGAGGTGTTGCACGCGTCCGCGTTGCTGTTGCCGGCGGCGATCGCGTAGCTGATGCCTTTTTTGATCGAGTTGGTGACCGCCTGGTCCAGCGCGGGCTGGGGGCCGCCGCCCAGACTCATGTTCGCGACGGCGGGCTTGATGGCATTCGCGGTGACCCAGTTGATCCCGGCAACGACCTGGGAGGTCGTGCCGGTGCCGCCGCAGTCGAGCACCCGGACCGCGTGGATTCGGACGTTCTTCGCCACACCGTAGGTCGCGCTCCCCACCGTGCCGGCCACGTGGGTGCCGTGGCCGTGGCAGTCGCTCATCTGGAAGCCGTCATTGATGGCGCTGAAACCGAACACCGCTCTGCCGCCGAAGTCCACGTGGGTGCGCAGGACCCCCGTGTCGATGATATACACGTGGACCCCGGTGCCGTCGTTCGCGTAGTTGTAGGTGTTATCGAGCGGCGAGTTGCGCTGGTCCAGCCGGTCCAGCCCCCACGACGGCGTGGGAGACTGGGTCCCCACGATGCGAACCACCCGGTCGGGCTGGATGTAGTCCACCGAGGGATCCCGGCGCAACGCGTCCAGGGCCGCGGCATCGAGATCCGCCGCGAATCCCCGGAGAGCGTCCTCATAGACGAAGCGGACCTGGCCACGAAGCGCAGTAGCCTGGGCGGCCATGGTCGTGGGGCTCGACGCGCCCTCCTTCAGGACCACGATGTAGCGTCCCGGGATGGAATCCCCGGTCCGCATTTTCGAGAGATCCGGGGTATCGCTGGTCGTTGCCGTCGGGGTAACGCTTTCGTCACGGCAGCTGGACACGGCCAGCACTCCGAGCATGAGCAGGACGCAGAATCGGCGCACAGATTCCTCCAGGGGTGAAACGGGCTGAGCGGGGCGGACTCCTCAGGGGTAGACGGGGTGGGAAGGAGGATTTGTTCCCGGGTCAGACGTTGAATCGGAACAGCAGCACGTCGCCATCATGGACGACGTACTCCTTGCCCTCGGCACGGGCCAGACCCTGCTCGCGGGCAGCCTTCCAGCCGTTCACCCTGATGAACTCCTCGTAGGCCACTGTCTCCGCCCGGATAAAGCCTTTTTCGAAATCGGAATGGATGACGCCGGCCGCCGCTGGCGCCTTATCGCCCCGGTGAATGGTCCAGGCGCGAACTTCCTTTTCGCCGGCCGTGAAATAGCTCTGGAGTCCCAGCAGGTGATACGCGGCATGGGCCAGCCGGTCGAGTCCGGACTCGGTGAGACCCAGCGACGCCAGGAATTCGGGGCGATCCTCCGGCGCCAGCTCGGCCAGCTCCGCTTCAACCTTGGCGGAAAAGGTGACCAGCTCAGAGGGCTCATGATCCTTGCGGATGGACTCCTTCAGCGCTTCGACCAGCCGGTTGCCGGTGACCACCTCGGCTTCCGCGACGTTGGCGGCGTATAGCTCCGGTTTCGAGGTCAGGAGGTTGAACGAGCGGTAGATCGCCTTCTCCTCGTCGCTCGGCTCAACTACCCGCGCCGGTTTCCCGACCGAGAGCGCATCGCGAACCGCCTCCAGCAGCCGGACTTCGACCTTGGCCTGGGTGTCACCGGACTTGGCGGTCCGGGCGGTCCGATCCAGGCGCTTCTCGACGGTCGCCAGGTCGGCGAGCCCCAGCTCAATGTTGATGACCTCGCGGTCGCGCACCGGGTCCACCGGCCCCATGACGTGCTGAATGTCATCGTCCTCGAAGCAGCGCACCACATGGACGATAGCGTCCACCTCACGAATATTGGCGAGGAACTGGTTGCCCAGGCCCTCCCCCTGGCTGGCACCCTTCACCAGGCCGGCGATATCGAGAAACTCAACCGTCGCGGGAATCACCCGCTCGGGCTTAACGATGGCGGCCAGGGCATCGAGGCGGGGATCGGGAACCTGGACGACCCCGGTGTTGGGCTCGATGGTGGCGAAGGGATAGTTGGCCACCAGCGCGCCGGCCGAGGTCAGGGCGTTGAACAAGGTGGATTTCCCCACATTGGGGAGGCCAACAATACCCAGACGCAACATCAGGCAACCTCGATTCGGTAAGCTGGCTCAGGCAGTCAGCGGGTGCGGGGCCAGAAGATAATTGAGTCACAATGGAACCTGAGAGTGCGGGGCGGCGGAGCGGTGCAGATGCGGACCGCTCGGTCGTCCTTTTCGGTCATGTCCAAGACCAATTCTGAGATCGAGATCAAGGCGCTCAAGAAGCAGGTGGCGGATCTGAAGGACGCGGCAGCCGTGCGGCGAAGGGTGGAGGACGCCCTTCGAGCTTCGGAAGAACTGGCGCGCGCTACGCTGGAGAGCTGCCCGGTCCCGCTGTGGCGGCTGGATGAGAACGAAAAACTGCTGATGGCGAATGAGGCACTGGCCCGGCTGCTGGGTTACGAGTCGCGGTACGAAGTGCAGCAGCTGGTTCCGATCCTGGGCCTCTTCACCAGCCCGGATCAATTCGGCTGCGTTCGGCAGTCGAGCATGGGGCAGCCCAACCTGGAGATCGTCGTCGCGCTGCGCCGAAAAGACGGGACCGTGTGCCAGGCGTTGACCCGCATCACCAGGGCCGAGTCGCCGCCCTCTTTCATCTTCGTAGTCTGGGAACCCAGCCGCTAGGACCCCTTCACTTATTGTGCCGGCTCATCGCCTTTTCGATCCCCGATTCCACCCATGCCTCCACGGCTTCCGCCATCGGGTCGAGCAGGGTCCCGATCTGTTCCGTCTCGTCCTTGAGGAAGCGATCGAGCACGAAGTCGGCGAGATCATCGTAGTCCATGGGGCGGGGGCCGACACCGATCCGCAGGCGGGCATAGTCCTGGCGATGCAGAGTCCCTTCGATGCTTTTGAGGCCGTTGTGACCCCCAGCCGAGCCGGCGCCACGCAGGCGAAACTTCCCCACCGGCAACGCGACGTCGTCCACCAGGATCAGCAGGTCCCGGCTGGGATCGAAGTCGGTTAACGAACGAAGCGGGGCCAGCGCGGCCCCGCTTCGGTTCATGTAGGTCTGCGGCTTGAAAATCCGAACGTCCTGCTCGCCCCGCCGGCCGCGGCATTCCCGGGCCTGAAGCGCCCGCCGGAAGGGCAGCAACTGCCAGCGAGTGGCGAGATGATCCGCCAGGTGGAACCCCGCGTTATGCCGCGTGCCCTCGTACTCGGTTCCCGGGTTCCCCAGCCCAATAATCGCGCGCAGGGATCCGGTCGTGGGCACCACGACCCTACTTCCCTTCGGCTTCTTCCTCGTCTTCGTCCTTGGGCTTCCGGATCAGCTCCGGCTCCGTCACGACCGTCTCCTCGCCCACCACCGGGACCACCACCTCTTCGGCACGCGGGGCCACCACGGTGCAGACCGGGATATTCGGGTCGTTGAGGATCTTCAGTTTGTCCACCGACACGTCACGCACGTAGATCGAGTGCCCGATCATGAGGTTGGTGACATCGATGTCGATGCTGGCCGGAATGTCGCCGGGGTAGACCTCGACCTCAAGCTCGCGCAACGATTGATCCAGGACTCCGCCGGAATTGCGGACGCCGTCCGGGATGCCGGTCAGGTGCACCGGGACCTCCACCCTGATCTTCTCGTCGGCCTTGACCTCGTAGAGGTCCAGGTGAATGACGTCACCCGGCCTGACCGGATTGCGCTGGATTTCGCGGATCAGCGCCTTGACCGGAGCGCGCCCGTCCACGGCCACCTCGATGATGGTGGCGCCGTGCACCGACACGAGGGCCTTGGCAAGCGCGGTGACGTCCACGGCCAGGGCTTCGGGCTCGCGACCGTGGCCGTAAATCACACCGGGAATCTTGCCTTCACGCCGGAGGGTACGCGCGGCCCCCTTGCCGGTGCCGGTGCGGGTCTTTGCTTCGAGACTGATCTGGTTTGCCATCTTTTGAATCCTTTGGGTTAGTGCTGATGGCTGATGGCTAATGGTAGCTTCGGCCTGCTATCTGCTATCTGCTATCTGCTATCTGCTATCTGCTATCTGCTATCTGCTATCTGCTAGTCAAACAATGCACTTACGCTCTGGTCGCTGTGCGTGTAGCCGATGGCCTTGGCCAGCAGCCCGGACACCGACAGCACTTTGAGCCGGTCAAATTTGCGCTCCGGCGGCAGGGCGATGCTGTTGGTGACCACTACTTCCTTCACCGGACTCGCGATGAAGCGCTCGACCGCCGGCCCCGAAAGCAGGGCGTGGGTCGCGCAACAATAGACATCCCGTGCGCCCAGGCGCTTCAGTGCGTGAACCGCTTCGGTCATGGTCCCGCCGGTGTCGATCATGTCGTCCGGAATGACGCAGTCCTTGCCTTCGACATCGCCCACCACGT
>JBDTTZ010000026.1:0-3694 GCA_040008015.1 Gemmatimonadota bacterium | reverse complement strand
TGGCCGACGATGGCCCCGGCGTTCCCCCAGAACACGTTCCCCAACTCTTTCACCGCTTCTTTCGAGGGGACCCAGCCCGAACCCGTGCGGACGGCTTCGGCCTGGGGCTGGCCATCGCCCAAGCGGGAGCGGAGGCCCACGGAGGTACAATCGAGTTCCTGGGGAACGCGCCGGGTGCCCGGTTTGCATTGACGTTGCCCTCCGCATCCTTCGATTCGGCACCTCAGCACAGCTTACGAGTGTGACCCCCTCGCCTATGAAGGGAAGCCATGATCATCCTGCTGGTCGCTCGGAAAGGTCTTATGCCGCCGCGCGGCGGAGCCGCAAAGCGTTCGCGATCACCGAGACCGAACTGAAGCTCATCGCCGCGGCGGCGATGATCGGACTCAACAGCAGCCCGAAGAACGGATACAGTACGCCTGCCGCGATCGGCAGGCCGAGGCTGTTATAGATGAAGGCGAAGAAGAGGTTCTGTCTGATGTTCCGCATCGTGGCCCGGCTGAGCCTCCGTGCCCGAACGATCCCGCGGAGATCGCCCTTGACCAGCGTGATCCCGGCACTCTCCATGGCGACATCGGTCCCGGTGCCCATCGCAATGCCCACCTGCGCCTGAGCCAGCGCCGGAGCATCGTTGATGCCGTCGCCGGCCATGGCGACGATGCGGCCCTCCTGCTGCAAGCGCTTCACGACCTCTACCTTCTGATCGGGCAGGACCTCCGCGACCACCTCGTCGATGCCGAGCTTGCGGGCGACCGCCTCGGCCGTGGTGCGGCTGTCGCCGGTCAGCATCACGATCCGCACTCCCTCCTCGTGCAGTTGGCGGAGCGCCTCAGCCGTCGTCTCCTTGATGGGATCCGCCACGCCCAGGAGCCCCGCCGGCTGGCCGTCCACCGCGACAAACATCACGGTCTGCCCATCGGCACGCAGCGCCTCCGCCTGCTGCGCCAGGGGTCCAGGATCGATCCCCAACTCATCCAGAAGCTTCGCATTCCCGAGGGCGACCCGCCGTCCATTCACGGTGCCCTGCACGCCTCGGCCGGTGAGCGACGCGAACTGCTCCGTCTGATCCAGTTTCACGCCGCGGTCGGTGGCGCCGCCAACGATTGCGGCCGCCAGCGGATGCTCGCTCCCCCGCTCCAGGCTCGCCGCAAGCCGGAGCAGCTCCGCTTCATCCCGGCCTTCGGCTGGCGCCACGCTCACCAGTTTGGGCTTGCCCATAGTCAGTGTCCCGGTCTTGTCCAGCACCAGCGTATCCACCTGGCGAAGCGTCTCGATCGCTTCCGCATTCTTGAACAGCACGCCCAGAGTGGCGCCCTTGCCACTCGCCACCATGATGGACATCGGGGTCGCCAGCCCCAGCGCGCAGGGGCAGGCGATGATGAGAACGGCCACCGCGTTAACGATGGCGTGCGCCATCCTGGGTTGGGGACCTGCCAACCCCCACACAACGAAGGTCAATACCGCGATCAGGACGACCGCGGGCACGAAGTAACCGGCGACCTGGTCGGCCAGCTTCTGGATCGGCGCGCGGCTGCGCTGCGCCTCGGACACCATCCGGACGATCTGGGCGAGCATGGTCTCGGCGCCCACCCGCTCGGCCCGGATGACCAGGGAACCGGTGCCGTTGATCGTGGCGCCGATCACCCGGTCGCCCGCGGATTTCTCCACCGGAATCGGCTCCCCGGTGAGCATGGATTCGTCGAGCGCACTGGTGCCCTCGAGCACCGCCCCGTCCACCGGGACCCTCTCGCCGGGGCGCACTCGAAGCCGGTCACCCTGCCGCACCTGGTCGAGCGGAACGTCCGTTTCGGCACCGTCGTCACTGAGTCGCCGCGCGGTCTTGGGGGCGAGGCCCAGGAGCGCCTTGATCGCCGTACTGGTGCGGCTCCTCGCCTTGAGCTCCAGGACCTGGCCCAGGAGTACGAGGGTCGTGATCACCGCGGCGACCTCGAAGTAGACCCCGACCTCGCCCGCCTCGTTGCGGAAAGAGGCGGGGAAGATCTCCGGAAAGAAATGCGCAATCATGCTGTAGCCGTACGACACGGCCACGCCCAGCCCGATCAGCGTGAACATGTTGAGGTTCCAGGTCACCACCGAGCGCCAGCCGCGAACGAAGAACGGCCACCCGCCCCACAGCACAACGGGCGAGGCCAGGATCAGCTCGAGCCACGACCACACGGCCTGCGGCGCGATGTGGGGGAGCGGGTTGCCGGGGAGGTATTTCACCATGCCGATGGCGAGCAGCGGGATGGTGAGCGCGGTGCAGACCCGGAAGCGCCGGCGCATGTCCACCAGCTCCGGGTTTTCCTGCTCCCCAAGCGTCACAGTACGCGGCTCGAGCGCCATGCCGCAAATGGGACACGAGCCTGGCGCGTCCCGCACGATCTCAGGATGCATGGGGCAGGTGTATTCAATCCGCGTGAGCGGAGCTTCGACCGTGGCGGGTTCCAGGGCCATCCCGCACTGGGGGCAACTCCCCGGCCCCGACTGCCGAACCTCCGGATGCATCGGACAGGTATACATCGCGCCAGCCCGAAGGGCAGGGGCGGCGGCAGCTGCCGGGCCAGCTTCTGCGGGCTCCCCGGCGCTGCCGTGAGTGTAGCTGTCCGGATCGGCGCGGAACTTGGCCGCACAGCCGGTACTGCAGAAGTAGTAGGTCTGCCCCTGGTGTTCGACCGTGGCGGCGGCACCATCCGGCTGGACTTTCATCCCGCAGACGGGGTCGGTGAAAGTGCGGGGTGTGCGGGTCGTGCCAATTCCCTCTGCCATGATGTTGAGTTCCTCCTGTTCCGGCCAGTCGTCGCTGTTCCCTTATTCAATATATCTCAACAGGCCGCGCCTCTCCGTGTTGACGGCTTGTTCACGGCGTCGGAGTACGCCGTATCGTACCCTCAGCCGGCCGCGGCTCCCGGGTTCTGGGCGGGGGTTGCCGGTTCCGCGGCGGTTGAAGACATTCGTGATCCAGCGCCTCGGCGCGCTGGCTGACCAGCTCGACATGCTGACCGGCGAAGCCAAAGACCGGAATGTACACTCTGGCGCTATTCCAATTCCGGTTGATCCGGCTCCACCAGCGATCCATTTCTCAAGAGACCTTAATCGCCGGTTTGTCCCGGCCTCATGCGCATCCCTGTAGTATTAGTCGAGCAGAAACGTTACGAATGTCATCCTGACGGAAGCGAGGGATCTCACCAACAGCCCTTCGCAGGAGTCAGATCGCTCTGAACGGGGTGTGAGGCCAGAACCGCTCAGCCGGTGACCGCGGTTACTTCGATTGCCTGCATGAAGCCATATCCTCATTGACGGGCGCGACCCTGCCACCGAATTCAACCCGCCGTCGCCCGTGCCATTCTTATACTGGAGACTCCAATGCAACGCATTTCGATTCCCATCGCCGGCATGAGCTGCGGCGGCTGTGTAGCCAACGTTCGCAAGGCGCTTACCCAGCTTCCCGGAGTGCAGGTGGAAGACGTAAAGGTCGGGGTCGCGACCGTGAGCTTCGACCCAGCGCTTACTAGTCGGGAGGCGCTTGGTGCGGCGATCGCTGGTGCGGGGTACCAGCCCAAGGCCGCGTAGCCGAGTTCGGGGCGGCTACCTCCCGCTGCGCTTGATCGGAGAAGGAGATAGGTGAAACAGCACTATGTGTGGCTCATCTGGTCGAGCGCCTTCCTGGTTCCCTGGATCGTGCTTTATCTGG